>DATLIL010000479.1:0-11419 GCA_035539475.1 Polyangiaceae bacterium | reverse complement strand
TCGGCTTCGGCTCGCGCGATCTCGAAGCGCTGCGCTGGACCGATTTCGAGGTCGTCGACAGCGGCGAGCCACGCATGTGGCAAGGCTCGTGCGCGCGCAAGCCGATCACGGATTAGGATTCGCGTCGGGGGTGTTGCTCGTGGTCGGGCGCTGCTGGCCCACACGATTCGAGTCCCCCACGGCGACCGGCTCGAGGCGCCGCTCTGGAAACATGCCGGCCAGCGTGAGCATCACCAGGTGGCGATCCAGATTGGGCAGGGTGGAGGTGTCGGTCGCGCCGAACTGGCGCAGGTACTGGTAGCGCAGGCTGAGCGAGAGCCAGGTGGGGGCCCACGACACGCGAGCCTCCGACAGCCAGACGTTGACCGATCCGTCCGGGCCCGTCTGCAAGATCTGGCGATTGTGCCCGAGCGAGGTCGAGCAGAAGAAGTCGAGGTCGTTCGCCGACGAGAGCGGGCTCGTTGCGTCCAGACCGACCTCGTCACTGACGAAGATGCTGAAGTCCTCGAGGCTCGTGCTCTGCGTGCGGTTGTAACGGAGCGTGGCGTTGAAGGCTGGCTCGTTGCTCACGGTCGGCTCGGTGTAGAACAGCGAGGCGCCCCACAATCCATCGGGCGAGACCGTGTCGGGACTAATGGCCAGGCCCAGACCGGCGGACAGCTCGCCGGACCAGCGCAAGCTGAGGTTCCGGCGCCAGCGTGTGCGCAGTGAAAGGAGCATGACGTCCTCATCGGGCGCGGTGAAGTCGTCGCTCAGCGCGGCGGTACGAAAGTAGGTCGCTCCGAGCAACACGCCATACGCGTCTTGCCCGTAGACGTACTCGGTGCCGAGATCCATGCCGAGGCGGTAGCGCAACGGCTCCGTGTCCTGGGCCTCGATCGGGACCATGACGCCGAACAACGAGGACTGCAGGAAGCGCCAGTTGAACGACAGCTCCTGAGTGTAGGTCTGCTGCAGGTCCGTGCGCAGGCGCTCGGCCTCGTAGCCCACGCGCGCCTCGTTGGCTCCTGGCAGGGTGGCGTCAGCGATCAGCCCGGCGAAGGAAGAGTGCGTGAGATAGAGCCCGAGCGTCAGTGTCTGAATCGGAGAGAGTGCGTAGTTTAACTCAGCAGCTGCCGTATCCGAGGCGCTGTTGTTTTCCGAAGCCTCCAGGAAAAAGGCGTAGTGGCGCTGATAGGCCACGCTGTAATGAGCACGCGCCGTATCGTGGTAGAGAAGTGCTCCGGGAGTGAGCATGAAGAAGAAGGTTCCAACCGGCTCTTCAGGACCGTCCTCTGCAACCCCGAACGCATTGTCCGAATACGCCGCCGAGACGTCCGCCGTGGCGTGCACGCTGGTCTGAGCGCGAGCCCCAGAGCACAGACTTAGAACGAGCGCGCCGCTGATCACGGCGCACTGCGAGCGAACCATGCGCTTGGCATAGCATGACAACTCGACTGATCGACGACCGAACATGACACACGCAAATCTCACCGAGCTCGGTATTCCACCCATCGACCCCGACGCGCAGCCGAACGCGTACGCTGCCGTGCTGCGCGCGGCTCGACAACTGCGTCTGAGCGATCGACGAACCATCGGCTTTTTCCCTACCGAAACGCGCGTGGCGGTCCTACCGCTCCTGCTGCAGCTGAGCCTGGCACTGAGCGAACACGGAAAGGTGCCGATCGCATTGCTCGACGTCAATGCGAGGTTCCCCGCACTGGGCACTCGCGCTCGCGAACGAGCGGCCGACGACGAGGGCATGGTCGCGATCGAGCTCGACACTTCGGTCCAGCTGTTCACGCCGCGTCGCGCGCGAGGCAGGGCGTTCAGTGAAGCGGAGTTCTCCCGCCTGATCGAGAAAAAGCGCGATCACTTTCGCCACGTCCTGGTGGACCTCACTGGGCTCGAGCAAGAAGGCGAGCACCTGTTCGGTTTTAGGCTCGTTGACGCGACGGTGCTCGTGGCTCATGCAAGAAGTACTCACGAGTACGCGCTGGTCTTGGCGGCCAGGCAGGTGCCGGCAGAGCGTCAGCTCGGCGTGCTGCTCGTGGGCTAGAGGGCCATGACGTTAAAAGTTGTGATTGTTGGTTGCGGCAAGATCGCCGACGGGCACGTCGAGGAGATCCAGAAGCTCGGCTCGCTGGCGCGCGTCGTGGGCGTCTGCGATCTGGAGCCATTGATGGCCGAGCAGCTGGCACTGCGCTACGGCATCCGAGCCCATGGTGGCGCGCTCGATGCTCTGCTCGAGCGGGAGCGGCCCGACGTGGTGCACATCACGACGCCGCCCGGCGCCCACCTGGAGCTCGCGCGCAGGGCCGTGGCGGCCGGCTGCCACATCTTCGTGGAGAAGCCCGTGGCGCCCACCTTCGCCGAGACGGCGGCCCTGGTGAAGCTCTGCGAGGACGCGGGCAAGGTGCTGACCGTCGGCTACAGCTACCGCTTCGATCCCCCGGCGCTGGCCATGCGACAGCTGCTCGCCGAGGGCGTGCTGGGCGAGATCGTCCACGTCGAGAGCTACTACGGCTACAACCTGAGCGGGCCGTTCGGCAGCGCCCTGCTCGCCGACGGCTCGCACTGGGTCCACCGTCTGCCCGGCAAGCTGCTGCAGAACAACCTGGACCACCTGCTGGACAAGCTGGTGGAGTTCGTCCCCGACGAGCAGCCGACGATCGCGGCACACGGCGCCGTCCGGCGTGCGAAGCGCTTCGGCGACGCGCGCGACAAGCTCCAGGACGAGCTCAGGCTCATGCTGCACGGCACGAGCGTCTCCGCCTACGGCACGTTCTCGGCTCACGCTCGACCGGCAGGGCACTTCTGCCAGCTGTACGGCACGAAGAACACACTTCACGTCGACTACGTCTCGCGCACCGTGACCCTGGGCGCGGCGCCCAAGCTGCCGAGCGCCGCCGGTCGGCTGCTACCGGCGTTCGAGCAGGCGCTCGCCTTTGCCCGCGCCGGCCTGCGCAACCTGCGCGCCTTCGGCCGCGCCGAGTTCCAGTACTTTGCCGGCCTGAACGAGCTCCTCACGCGTTTCTATCGCAGCATCGTCGAGCTCGGCGAACCACCCATCCCCTACCGCGACATCCTGTGGATCGCGCGCGTGTCCGAGCGAGTCTTTCAGGAGCTGGAACGCCAGGAACAGGGGCCCGCGCTGGAGCGGGGCGTGGCATGAGCGTGCTCGTCACCGGGGCCAACGGCTTCCTCGGTTCGGCGCTGGCGAGGCGCCTGGCGGCCTCGAGCCGAGGACCGGTCTTCGGCTTGGTTCGGCCCGGCAGTGATCGCAAGCGCCTCGAAGGCAGCGGCAACGCGCTCGAGGCAAGGGCCTTCAGGCTGCGCCAGGGCACGCTGAGCAGCCGCTCCGAAGCGGAACGCGCGCTCGACGGCGTCGACACCGTCTACCACGTCGCGGCCGCCATGAACGGCACCGCCGCGGACCTGTGCCTGAACACCGTCGTTGCCTCCAAACATCTGCTCGACGCCGCGCTCGCCCGCTCACGCGCTCCACGCCTGGTGCTCGTCAGCTCGTTCTCGGTCTACGGCGCTGCGGCCTTACCGCCCGGGGCGGTGATCGACGAGCGGACACCGCTCGAGCAGCGGCCGGAACGTCGCGATCTCTACTCACAGGCGAAGATCCGCCAGGAACGGCTGTTCCGCGAGTACCAGGAGCGCCATGGTCTCGAGCTCGTGGTGTTGCGGCCCGGCGTCATCTACGGACCCGGCGGCGGTGGGATCTCCTCCCGCGTCGGTCTGCAGCTGCCCGGCATCTACCTGCGGCTGGGCGGTCACAACCTCTTGCCGCTCACCTACGTGGACAATTGCGCGGAGGCGATCGCCCTGGCCGGCGCGGCTGATTCCGCGGTCGGGCAAACCTTCAACGTGCACGACGACGACCTGCCCACCTGCGCCGAGTTCTTCAGCGAGTTCGAGCGACAGGTCAGACCGCTGCGCGCCGTCAGCGTCCCCTACCCGGTTCTGCTCGCCGGGTCGTGGCTCGTGGAGAGCTACCACCGCCGCTCCAGGGGCCAGCTGCCCGCGATCTTCACGCCCTACAAGACACGCGCGCTGTGGAAGCCGCAGCGCTTCAGCAACCAGAAGCTCCGGAGCCTGGGCTGGGCACAGACCGTATCGTCCGCCGAGGGCATGCGTCGAACCTTTCGCGAGCTTTCGTCGCGAAAGCTCCCCTGACATGAGCGATAGCGAAAAGCCCGCGGGGCACTCCATCGCGCGCGACGGCGTCTGGCTCGTGCTGGACAACGTCGGCAGCGCCGTGCTTGCGGTACTGAGCTCGATCATCGTGGCCCGCGTCCTCGGCCCGACGAAGATGGGCTACTACAACTACGTCGTGTGGGCAGCGCAGATGCTGCGCCTGGTCGCCGACTTCGGCGTGCCTTTCGCCGTCAGACGCTACGCTTCCGAAGAGCGAGGCCGCGGCAACCAGGTGACGGTCGCCACCATCGCTCGCGTCGCCGAGCGCTTTCAGCGTGCCATGGCGCTGATCAGCGTCGGCGCCTCTCTCGCCTTCGTGTTCACCGTCGTCGCTCCGGAGCAGCGCGCCTATGCCGGCATCATCATGTGCAGCGTCGCGCCGTCCCTGCTGGTCGGCGTGCCTGCAGCCGTGCTCTGGGCCACCGGCAACCTCGGCGCCAGCGTGCGCTCGTCGCTGGCCACGGCGACGTTGCAGTTCGTTCTCACCGTGGCGGCCCTGACCGGCGGCCTGGAGCTCGTCGGGCTCGCGCTGGCCATGTTCGTCAGCCGCCTGGTCGACGTCGCGCTGCGCTACCGTGCGTATCGCAAGGTGCGCGGCTCGCTGCCCGAGCCCGAAGCCAGGCTGCCCGTCGATCTGCGCCGGCGCATGTTCGCCTTCTGCTGGCAGCAGAGCCTGCTCCTGGCCATGGAGGTCATCATCTGGAACCGCTCCGAGCTGTTCATCCTCGAGCGACACGCCGAGATCAGCCAGGTCGCGTTCTTCTCGCTGATGTTCAATCTGGTGCAGTACCCGCTGATGCTGCCGCAGATCATGGCGGCTTCGGTCGGCGCAACCATGATGGTGCGCCAGGGGCAGGCGCCGGAGACGGTGGGCCCGCTGGCGTCGACGTCATTGTGGTTCGTCTGCCTGGTCGCCGTGCCTGCCACCTTCGGGCTCGCAGCCGTGGCCGAGCCGCTGGTGCGCTTGATGTTCGGCTCACAGTACCTGCCGGCCATCCCGGTGCTCTCGCTCCTGGCGCTGTTCGGCGTGGCGCGGGCGCTGAGCTATCCGGTGATCGAGGTGCTGTGCGTGACCGAGAATCAGGCCTTCATCGTGGGCTGGAGCTTCGTGATGGTGCTGCTCAACGTGGCCCTGGCGCTGTGGTGGATCCCGCCGTACGGCGCCGTCGGCGCTGCCTGCGTCAAGGGCGCGGTCCAGTTCGGCTCACTGGCGGGGCTCTGGGTCTATGCCGCACGCGTCACTCGCCTGCGACTGCCGCTCGGCCGAGCCCTCCGCTTGGTCGTTGCGGCCGCCGCCATGGCCCTGTGCGTGCGCTCCTTTGCCGCTCTGGTGCCACCCGTCGTCGGCCTCCTGCTCGGGGTACCGCTCGGCATCGTGGTGCTGGCAACGATGCTGCGCCTGACCACGGCGCTCGACAGCACGGACGCGGAGCGCCTGGTGTCGCTACGTCGCCTGCTGCCGAGCGCCGTGCAGAGCAAGTACGTGACGCTGCTGCGGGTCGTCGTCCCCTCTTTCGCGCCGTAAGCCGGGGGGTCGTCAGCGCTGCATCGCACGCGGCCGCTCGCCTTGCGGTCGAGAGAGAGACCAGCTTGGCAGCGACGAGAAAGCAGCCAGCACCTCGGCGTCTGCTCGCTTCTTCTTGATCATGATGATGCTGGCGTTGGCGAGCTGGTCCTGGGCGCAATGGTCGAAGCAAAACGTCACGTAGGCCGCATCGACCTTGTGCGCATCGGCATGACGCAGGTGCCCCGCCCAGTGATACACCACGAAGTCAGGCGAGACTTTGAACAGCGTATAGTCGGCGTCTTCCTTGCCGTAGGTCAGGGTCGTATGCCCATTTTTCGCCAGCCACTTGTCAATCAGGCCGAGCGGATCATGCGCTCTCGTCGATGACAGCACGAAGGGCAGGTACCCGGCAGCTTCGGCAGAAACGAGATCGTTCCTCCTGACGACCTTCTTCAACTGTCTCGTCGCGTAGCCGTAGAAAGAGGAATAGGCGCCAGTTTTCGTGGAAAGGACACCGGCCTTTCGCGCCGGAAGCTCCAGCTTGCTCGCGATCATCACTGCCGAATAGGCTGCCAGCGCGGGCGCCACGATCTTGTATCTGCCCGCGGCCGGCAGGACCATGAACATGGCCGCAGCAAGGACTGGATAGTACTGAAGAACGAGCCGGTAATCCGGCATCCAGTCCCCGCCGTTTCGCAGCACGATCCCGAACGACATGAGCAAGACTGCCAGGGGGAACAGCGCCCTCCCGTCGATGGGCACGCCACTCCTGAAGTTCCTGAACTGACGCAGTGCGAGGAGCACCGGAAACAGCATCACGACGAGCACGAACGGGCTCGAGCCAAATTCGATCAGGTACAGCAGGCCTGCGCGAAACGCTTCTGGCAACAAGCTGAGGCCGATGGACTTTGCGGCGATTGAGTTGGGGACCAGCGCGCCAAAGTACAGGAGACGGAACGCCTCGACACAGCCAGCGATCGCTAGAGCTGGCCACCATGGCTTCAGGTTCTTGGACAGGCTTCTTTCGAACAGGCAAACACACAACCAGCCGAGCACGCCGAACACGGCGCCCTCTGGCCTGGTCGCGAACAGAAGACCAACCGCGACGGACGCCATCCCATACTGCCTCTTCAAGACGAAATAGAAGAAGGCCCCGGCAAGAAGAGCAAAAAGAGACGTCTCCAGCCCGTTGGTCGAGAGACCAAGGATGTTCGAATTCACCTGGAAGGCCAGGGCGCCACGACCGGAAAACAGACCCCCATGACCCAGCGTGCGACCCATGAGAAAGATCACCACGCCGTTCAGGGCGTACGTCGCAGCGCCCAGGTAGAGTGCGAGGTCCGGCAGCTCGATCGACGGAAATGAGAAGGCGGAGCCAGCGAGGATCAGAGCCCAGAGTAGATTGGTAAGACCTTCCACCCTCTCGCCGGCGTTCCATGCGAGCTCGTGCATGGAAAGCAGATTGTTCACGTAGCGAAACGTGATGTAGGCATCGTCGACGACTTCGCCCTTGTAGAACGCGAAGAAGGCCGTCTGTAAGGCAAGCAGCCCGAGTATCGGCAACCACGCGCCAACGCGGCGATCCGAGGCGATCATCTGGGCTCGGATTCTGGCAGCATTCGCTGGTCCAGTAGCTGCGTGATTTTGTGCGGGCGCCACCGAGATTTTTCTGCTCGACGACGTGGTGCCAAACACGCCGAGCTGCGTAACTGGCCTCTGCCTGGTGCTGGCCGCGTGATACCTGGCACGACGAGGCGGACTTGTTTAATCGCAAAGGCGATGAACAGTAGGGGGCGCCGTGTTTGCACTGCCTGGAGTCCTCCTCCTCGTCGTCTTCCTCCTGGCCAGACCGCTCGATCTGTTCCCGGATCTGCAGGGCGGGCCCGTCCTCTACGTGCTCGCGGCGCTGGCGCTGTTCGGGGTCTACGCCGACGTTCGCTTGCGCCTGACCGAGCTGCGCGTTCCAAGGCACTTCGGCTGGGCGCTCGCCTTCACCGCCTGGTGCGTCGTGAGCGCGGCCATCTGCGCACCCGAGACGCTGGTAAAAACGATTCTATCGCTCACGATCGCGTTCTTGGTCTACGGCGTCCTGGCGACCGGCATTCAGACGTTCAAGGGCCTGCAGGTGATCGCGGGCGGCATGCTGGCGGTCGCGCTCTTCATCGGCGCCCTCTGCGTCCACATGGCGCAGCAGCCCACCCAGTGCGTCGCGTACCTGCCGGGGGAGACGACCGCGCTGGACCAGGTCGGCACCGTGATCACGGCAGGCATGGGGCACCCGGACGGACGCCCCTGCAAGAAGCCCGAGCAATGTATCGAGGGTGGCGATCGCGCCAACCTGTACACGTGTGAATCCGCTGGCTGGTTCGGCCTGACGAGCGTAAAAGGGCGGGTGCGCTACACCGGTACGCTGCACGATCCGAACGAGGTGGCGCTCTACGTTTCCGCGTGTCTGCCCTTCGCCTTCGCCTTCTACCGCAGACGCCGGACGCTCTGGCGAGGCGCTCTTGCCGTCTCCAGCACGGCGCTCGTCGGCGCGACCGTCTACTACACCCACTCTCGCGGTGGTCTCCTGGTCCTGCTCACCGTGCTCGGCTTCTATGTGCTGCAGCGCGTGGGGCTGAAGCGCGCGCTGATCCTGGCCATCCCTGCCGGCGTCGTGCTCGTATCCCTGATGCTGACCAGTGGTGGAGGAGCTCGCGCCGACGCCGAGGACTCGACGCTCAAGCGCCTGCAATGCATGTGGTCCGGGCTACAGATGCTGCGGCATTCGCCGCTGTACGGGGTGGGCTTCAATCAGTTCACCGAGCACCACGACCAGACTGCTCACAACTCCTACATCCTGGCGGCCGCCGAGCTCGGAGTGCCGGGGCTCTTGCTCTGGGCCATGACGTTCTACCTCGTCGGCAAGTCGCTGGTCGTCGCGCTACGCACGTGCCCGCAGCCTGAAGCCGAGGTTGCACGCATCTGGGGTGGAGCGCTCATGGCCTCCCTGCTCGGGATCACCGTGGGCATCTTCTTCCTGTCCTTCACCTACCACTACGTGCTCTGGGTCTTTTTTGGCCTGGCCGGCGCGTTCGCGAGCGCCGTACGCGTTCACGAACGTCGCTTCACCGTGACCGTCGGGTTGCGCGACATGGTGCTGGTCGCGAGCGCCGCCAGCGCCCTCATGGTCGGAGTCTTTCTCTACATCCTGGCCAAGCGCCTGTGAAAGGCGCGAGTCCCGACTAGAAGACTCGCCGCAGCTGCTGGTCGAGCAGCTTGCGGGCCATCAGGCCCTTGATCGTCGGGAGCCTGTAGTAGCGCGGTGACGCCCACTGCTCGCTGGTCAGTCCGGCGCGCAGGTAGGCCTCGTGCAGCTCCTCGATGCCCTGGCGCAGGGTCCAGGTCGGCTTGAAGCCGGGCAGCCCCTTCTCGATCTTGCTGAAGTCGACGCGGTAGTTGCGCAGGTCCGCCGTGGCTCCCTGCGCGAACGACGCCACGCAGTTCGGTACGACGTCGGTGACGAGCTCGGCCACCTCGCGGATGCGGTAGTTTTCCTTGGTCCGCCCGACGTTGAACGCCTGATCGTGGATGATGTCCCTGGGAGCATCGAGCACGCAGCGGAACGCCAGGATGATGTCGCGAATGTGGACCAGCGGTCGCCAGGGCGTGCCGTCGCTCTGCATCAGCACCTTGCCCGTGGTGACGGCGTGTCCGACCAGGCTGTTGACCACGATGTCGGCGCGCAGACGCCGTGACACCCCGTACGCGGTGGTGTTGCGCAGGTACGTCGGCGAGAACTTGTCGTCGGCCAGGCTCTTCAGCTCCTGCTCGACCCGGATCTTCGACTCGCCGTAGGGAGTCACGGGGTTGAAGGCCGCGTTCTCGTCGAGGTAACCGTCGGCGCCGGCCCCGTACAGGCTGCAGGACGACGAGAACAAGAAGCGCTTCACGCCGGCTGCCTTGGCCGCGCGCGCCAGCTTGATCGAAGCGTGTTGATTGATGTCGTACGTGACCTGCGGGTTCAGGTCGCCGAGCGGATCGTTGGACAGCGCGCCCAGGTGAATGACCGCTTCGAAGCCCTTTAGCTGCTGCGGCGTGACGTCACGCAGGTCGACGCGCAGGTTGAGCACGTCGTCGGGCGGTGCCAGGAAGTCGCACTCGTCGAACAGCCCGGTATCGAGCCCGCACACCTCGTGGCCTGCTGCACGAAGCTCCGTGACCATCTCCACACCGATGTAGCCCAGGTGACCAGTGACGAGGATTTTCATGTCGAACCTAGATCGTTACCTTGTCGAGATAAAAGGCCTCGGCGCGTCCTTCGAGCGCATTGCACTCGACGGCGCGCACGCTCATCAGGCCGTGAAACGTGTCCGGGCTGAACCAGGCACGCGAGCGCTGCGAGACGAAGTACTCCATGATCAGCTGCACCTTCCGCTCGGCCACGCTGCGCGCGAGCGGGACGAAGCAGTTGGGTGAGCCCAGGTCTCCCTCGTACTTGGGGATCTCGAACTGGGCGATCAGGTGATTGCGAAAGGTATTCCAGGTGAGCTCGGCCACGACACGGTGGTCCTGGTGCCGATCACTCAGGCGGTGAGTGAAGATCAGCTGTGGCCGGAGCTCTGCCTTCAGCCGCTCGAAAGTGCTCTTGATCTCGCTGAGCTGAGCTGGGAAGTGGCTCTCGCGATACTGCTCGATCTGGACTTGCGCGCTGCCCGCGCCCTCCAGAAAGGCGCGCGCGCTGACGTTGGCCTCATGCTCGCGTTCGCCGGGCGCAGTGAACACGACCCAGTGCACCTTCGAGCCGGGGTGCTCGGCGAGCAGGCGCAAGAGCGTACCACCGCAGCCGATCTCGATGTCGTCGCTGTGCGCGCCGAGACAAAGGATCTCGAGCGCGCCGCCCGCTGGACCGAGAGCTAGTGGCAACATCAGACCACGGTGGCTTCGGGGATCGGAACGATGAATCGCGCGCCCCAGTCACGGGTATGCGCCAGCTGCTTCATGATCTCGTCCTTGAAGTTCCAGGGCAGGATCAGCACGTAGTCGGGCCGCGCCTGGTCCAGCCGCTCGGGCGCGTGAATGGGGATGTGTGTACCGGGCAGGAACTTGCCCTGTTTGTACGGATTGCGGTCGACCGTGAACTCCAGCAGGTCCTCGCGGATACCGCAGTAGTTGAGCAGTGTGTTGCCCTTGCCGGGCGCGCCGTAGCCGACCACCTTCTTGCCCTGGTTCTTGGCGTCGATGAGCAGCGACAGCAGCTTGCGCTTGGTGCTGCGCACCTGCTGCTCGAAGCGCGCGTAGACGGCCATGTCGCGGTAGCCGTCCTGCTCCTCGCGAGCGCGCAAGGAGCGCACACGGTCACTGACGGGACGGGAGGCGTCGGCGCTCGGTCGCAAGTAGACGCGCAGTGAGCCGCCGTGGGTCCACAGCTCCTCGACGTCGAACAGGGTCAGGCCGTGAGCCGCGAAGATGGTCTCGGCGCTGAGCAGCGAAAAGTACGAAAAATGCTCGTGGTAGATGGTATCGAACTGGTTCTCTTCGAAGAGCTTCATCAGGTGGGGAAACTCGAACGTCGCGGTGCCGCTCGGCCCGAGGAGAGCTGCGACTCCGTCCACGAAGGAGTTGATGTCGGGCACCTGGGCCAGCACGTTGTTGCCGATGATCAGGTCCGCCGGACCACGGCGCTGGCGCAGGTCGCGCGCCGTCTCTCGGCCGAAGAAGGCGACCTCGGTCTCCACGCCC
>DATLIL010000478.1:0-6803 GCA_035539475.1 Polyangiaceae bacterium | reverse complement strand
CGCCGCCCCCAAACCGGCTCCCAAGGCCGCTCCCGCTGCGCCTGCCCCCGCTACGTCGCCCTGACCCGAGAGGGAGGGGGAGCCGCAAAGGCGCAAAAGGCAGATTTTTTCCTGCCGGCCCCTGCGCATGTGCGTCGCGTCTCGTTCGCGACATGGGGGCACTTGGCGCGTTCGGGCATGGCCGCAGGGCCGCAGAGCGCGCAGAGGTCGGATTGTCCTGCCGGCCCCTGCGCAGCAGCGTCGCGTCTCGTTCGCGACATGCAGGGCTGTGGCGATTGCGCTCGGTTAGTTAGCGCCACCAGCACAACGGCCTACAAACGTGCGAATGAGACCTTGATACCTGTGCGCAGCTAGCGGCAGCCAATCAATCAGAACTCTGCGCTCTCTGCGCCTCTGCGGCTATGAACTCCTAGCGGAACGACCTCGATGCACGCGCACGAGACCGCGAGGCGGTGCGCTAGCAGCGGCAGCCAAAATCCCAATCTGATCTTTGCGCCTTTGCGCCTTTGCGGCCATTCACCCCGGCCTAGCTAGGCGCCGCGAAGCACGCGCTTGCCGGCCTGGTGCACCTTGCCGGGGAGTCTGCGGCCCACGACCGTTTCGGCGACCTTGCCGGCTTCGATCAGCGCGTCGAGATCGACGCCGGTGGTGACGCCCATGCCGTGCAGCATGTAGACGAGGTCCTCGGTGGCCAGATTGCCCGCGGCGCCGGGTGCGTAGGGACAGCCGCCGAGGCCGGCGACGGATGCGTCGAAGTCGCGGATGCCGAGCTCGAGGCCGACCAGGGCGTTGGCCAGGGCCGTCCCGCGTGTGTCGTGGAAATGGAGCGCCAGGTTGGGTGGCGAGAACTCTGCCAGGAACGCGCTCACGAGCTTCTTCGTCTCGAGCGGTGTTCCGACGCCGATCGTGTCGCCCAGCGAGACCTGGTAGCAGCCGAGCTCGAGCAGCGTGCGCGTGATCTCGATCGAGCGTGCCACCGGTACGTCGCCCTCGTACGGACAACCCCACACGGTCGAGACATAGGCGCGGACGCGCATGCCTGCTTCGAGCGCCGGCGGCACGACCTCTCGGAACGTCTCGAATGACTGCTCGATGCTCTTGTTGGTGTTCTTCTTGTTGTGCGTCTCCGACGCCGACATGAAGACGGCGATCTCGGGCAAGCCGACCTGGCGTGCGCGCTCGAGGCCCTTGGCGTTCGGAACCAGCGCGCTGAAGCTCACCCCGGCGGGCGCCTGCACCTCACGCACGAGCTCCTCCGCGTCGGCCAGCTGGGGCACCCAGCGCGGCGAGACGAAGCTCGTGAGCTCGATGCGCTTGAGCCCGGCAGCGATGAGCGCGGCGATGAGACGCTTCTTGTCCGGAAGCGGGATCGGCGCGGCCTCGTTCTGCAGGCCGTCTCGAGGGGACACCTCGTAGACCGAGACGGCATCGGGCAGGCGGTCGAGCATCCCCGTATTTTGCCTCAAGTTCCGCCGTCTTGCCCGGCGGGGGCTCGCTTCACAGATCCAGCAGGCGCATTTGCCGCTGCTTCGGCTGCGGGGTGAAGGCGATGGGGTACTCGCCGGTCCAGCACGCCGTGCAAAAGGCGTCCGTGTCGAGCGGCTGGCCGATGACGGGCAGCGAGCGCGGGTGACGGCCAGCCGTGTCGCTGCGCGCGGCCACCACGGCCTGCTTCATGGCGCCCAGGGACAGGTAGGCCAGCGAATCGCTGGTGATGTACTGGTTGATCTCTTCGATCGAGTGGCTCGACGCGATCAGCTCGCCGCGCGTCGGCGTGTCGATGCCGTAGTAGCAGGGCCACTGCGTCGGCGGGCTGGAGATGCGCATGTGCACCTCCTTGGCGCCGGCGTCGCGCAGCATCTTGACGATCTTGCGGCTAGTCGTGCCGCGCACGATGCTGTCGTCGACCACCACCACGCGCTTGTCGCGCAGCGTGGAGCCGATCGGGTTGAGCTTCAGGCGCACGCCGAAGTGACGGATGCTCTGCTGCGGCTCGATGAAGGTGCGTCCGATGTAGTGGCTGCGCACGAGCCCGAGCTCGAAGGGCAGCTTGGAGGCCTCGGAGTAGCCGATCGTCGCCGGCACGCCCGAGTCGGGCACCGGGATCACCACGTCGGCTTCCACCGGGTGCTCCATGGCCAGCGCGCGGCCGAGGTTCTTGCGCGCCTCGTAGACGCTGACGCCGTCGACGTTGGAGTCGGGCCGGGCGAAGTAGACGAACTCGAAGATGCAGGTGTGGCGCGGCGCCGGGTTGAACGGCTTTTTCGAGTGCAGGCCGTCCTTGTCGACCACGATGATCTCGCCGGGCTCGACGTCGCGTTCGTAGGCCGCGTCGATCAGGTCGAAGCTCGAGGGTTCGCTGGCCACCACCCAGGCCTCGTGCTGTCCCCGGATCCTGCCCAGGCAGAGCGGCCTGAGACCCATGGGATCGCGGGCCGCGATCATCGAGTTCGGCGTCAAACAGAGCAGGGAGTAGGCGCCCTGGACCTTGGCCAGCGCATCGGCGACGCGGTCCTCGGGAGTGCGCTGATCGCTGATCGCGACCAGGTGCACGATGACCTCGGTGTCGCTGGTGCTCTGGAAGATCGAGCCGCGCTCTTCGAGCTGCTCCTTGACTGTCTCTGCGTTGGTCAAGTTGCCGTTGTGCGCGATCGCGATCGAGCCGCGCGCGTACTCGACCGCGATCGGCTGCGCGTTCTTCAGCATCGAGCCGCCGGCCGTGGAGTAACGCACGTGACCGATGGCGTTTTGTCCCTTGAGCCGCGCGATCTGATCGGTGGGGAACACGTCGATGACGTGGCCCATGCCGCGGTGCAGGCCGAGCTGCTGACCGTCGCTCGTGGCGATGCCCGCGCTCTCCTGCCCGCGATGCTGCAGCGCGTGTAGGCCGAGGTACGTTAGGTTGGCGGCCTCAGGGTGACCGTAGATTCCGAAGACTCCACACATCGTTCAATCTGTCCGAGTGGCCGGGGTGCTTTTTCGATCGCCGAGCGAGTTTGGCCGGCTCTCGGGTGCCATGAATCAGGGCGGTTGGCTAGGTCCCTTGAGTTTTTGGCGCAATGTCGGGCCCTGTCGTCCGTTCTCTCACCCCGTTCTGGTGGGTGCGCCGGAGGTGCCTCGGATCGGGCCTCGAAGAAGGACCACGAAACCCTCGTAAGCTATCGCTAAAGCTGGAGTATTCTGACCCCTCGATGGGCGCTTTGGACGACCTCTTGAGCTCGTGGCGGGCCAATCCCGACGTGGACTCCACGATCGCGCTCTGCTCGTACCTCGGCGCCGGCGGACGCGAGGAGCTGGTGCGCGAGGTCGGCAGCAACGCCGAGACGTGGCACGCGCGCAGCGTCGACGTGATGCTCGCCGTCGGGCGCATGTACCTCGACGCCAACCTGCTCGCCGAGGCCCAGGCGGCACTGGTCACGGCGGGCAAGGCCAACAATCAAGACGCTCGCCCCTACCGCTTTCTGGGCGAGGTGCTGCTGCGGCGCGGCGATGCCATGCGCGGCGAGAAGGTGCTGGCCCGCGCCATCCAGCTCGGCAGCGCCGATCCGGAGCTACGCCAGTGGCACGACCGCGCCTCTTTCTACATCGCGCTGCAGAAGCGCGTGGGTGCGCAGGCCGTGGCCGACGAGATCTTGCGCGTCCTGCCCAAGCGGATCTCGATTCCGGCGCCGATGGTGAGCCCGCAACCCTTCGGCGGCGAGGACACCACCAAGGTGAAGCTCGCGGCGCAGGCGCTCAAGTCGAACCCGCTGCCGCGCTTCGGGGGATCGTCGGAGTCGTTCGACGAGATCAGCCAGGTGGAGGAAATTCCCCGCGTCGACTCGATCCCGGAGCCGCCTACCAAGCCGGTGGCCAAGCGTGCCCAGCGCGCTCCCACGCTGATCGGCGTCGCGCCGCCCACCGTGACGACGACGCCGGCCGCGGCGCGTCGAGGCCCGCAGGTCGTGATGCCTTCCAAGCAGGGATCCTCGGCGGCGCTGGCTGGACCGGCGGAGCTCTTCGAGCACGAGGCCGTGACCGCCATCACCACGACGCCGCAAGAGATCCGCGCGCAGGCTCTGGCACCCGTTCCGGCTGCGGTCATGCCGCGCAAGATATCCAGGCCGCCGCCGCCACCAGCGCCGCCGTTGCCGTCCTTCGAGATGCCCGACACCATCCCGGCGCCGCCGCACTCGAACGGCTCGCCCGTGGCGGGTGTTCCAGCCGCGACCGGTTTCATGCCCATGCCGCCGGCGCCGCTTCCCGGCGGGTTCGACGCGGGGGTCGACAGCAGCGCTGCCGTCACGCGCCGGATGGAGGACAGCAAGCCAACGCCCGCGGTCGTGCTCGAGCACCTGGCGCGGGTCGGCATCTTCGAGCCGCAGGGGGGCGCGAGGCCCGCCTGGGAGTCGGCGCCCAAGCAGAAGTCCCGCGGCGTGTGGGTCTGGCCGATCGTGATCACGGTGCTCCTGGGCGGCGGCGCCGGCGGCTACGCCTACTCCCAGGACCTCAAGGAGAAGAGGATGGCCCGCGCTGCGCAGCTCAGCGGCGAAGTCGACAAGGCCCTGCGCTCCGGCCGTATCAATGAGCTGCGCGCCAGCGACCAGAAGCTCAGCGAGGCCTTCGAGCTCGACTCCCTCAGCAAGCAGGCTGCACGCCTGTGGTTGCAGAACCGCGTGCTCGGCGCGCTGCTCCTGACCGACGAACCACGCGGCATCGACTCGGCGGTGCATCGCGGCAAGACCGTGGGCCTCGCCGACAAGGAGGTCGCTTTCGGCCGTGTCGCGAGCTTCCTCACGGAGGGCGACGTGGCCGGCGCGGCCGCGGCGCTCACGCGCTGGGACAAGGACGCCGGTCGCGACGCCTACTATCAGCTGGCCGCCGGCGCCGTGCTCGAGCGCGCGGGCGATCTGCGTGCCATCGAACGCTACGAGGCGTCGCGCACGCTGGCGCCCGATCTCTCCGCCACCGAGATCCTGCTCGGGCGGTTGGCGCTGCTCGAGTTCGGCAAGCAGCGCGCCATGCCCGTGATCGAGTCGCTCAAGCGCCGCACGGGTGAGCAAGCCGCCACGCGCGCGCTCGCCGCGCTGGCCTGGGTGATCGATCGCGAGCGGCCCGACGCGCTACCCGGCGAGGCCACGCTGCAGCCGGATGACGCCAAGCAGCTGCCCGCGCCGCTCCAGGCGGTGCCGGCCATGGTCGACGCGGTCAAGGCCATCCAGTCCGGTGACGCCGCCAAGGCTGCGAGCGCGATCGATTCCGCCATCGCGCGCAGTGACACGCCGTCCCTGGCCGTGACGTTGGGCTTCCTGGCGATCGAGATCGGCGACGAACGGCTCGCGCGCAAGGCCGCGCTGCGCGCATTGTCGTTCTCGGCGCTCTACCCGCGCGCCCGCATCCTGGCGGCGCGCGTTGCCTTGCTCGGCGGCAGGCTGGAGGAGGCGCAGAAGGCCGTGGAGGAGCTCGAGCCGAGCTCGCCCGACGTCGCGGTGGTGCGCGCGGCGGTGGCCTACGAGGCGCTCGAGCCCGGTGATCTCGATGGCGCGCTGTCCGCGCTCGGTGACGCCGCCGGTGATCCGGCGCTGACCGCGCTGCGGGTGGCCGCCGACGTCCTGCGCGGCACGAAGTATCCCAAGTCCGAGGATCTGGTCGGCATGGCGCACCCGTCGGTGCCCTGGGGCGAGCTGGTCGCCGCCGATGCGGCGCTCGACACGGGAGACCTGCAGGGCGCCGAGCGCAGCCTGAGCCTGAGGCCGGCGGGCGAGCAGCGCGCCGTGCATGCGCTGCGCGTGGCCCGTCTACGCCGCCTGCAGGGCAAGATCGACGAGGCGCTCAAGGCCAGCGAGCGCGCGCTGGAAGGCAACGTCACCCCCGCGCTGCTGCTCGAGCGCAGCTACGAGCTCATCGCAGCCGACCGCGCGAGCGAGGCGCGTGCCCTGGTTGGGAAATACCCGAGCGTGCTCGGGCCGCTCAGCGGCTGGCTGCAGGCCGTGATCGAGGCGTCGTCCAAACAGGAGGCGCAGGCCAAGGCCCGCGTCGCCAAGCTCGAACCGCCGCCCGACGCCACGCCGCTCGCGCTGCGCGTGATGGTGGCCAAGGCGCTCGTCGCCACCGAGGACAAGCGCGCCAAGGCCTATCTGGACGGGCTGGGCGACCACGCGAAGAAACACCCCGAGCTCGTCGCTCTCGCCGCGGACAAGAAGAAGTAGCGGCGGGGACGCCCAGCTAAACGGCGCAGGCGCCCGGAGCGAGCACGGTGATGAGCCCGCTCCGGACGCCGGCGTTAAGGTCTCACCAGTTCTTGACGAACGTCAGACGGCCGATGAGGGCGCGGTCGCCGGAGCCAGCCGGGACGGCGAGCTCCTTGCCGATCGTTTGCGTCTCGTAGCCGAGGAAACCGAAGAACGTGTTGCCCTCGCCGTAGTTCAGCTTGGCCACGCCGCCGACCGGCAAGTGGTAGAGCGTCTCGTCGCCGGTCAGCTCCTTGTCGAGGCTGATCCATGCGTCGATCTCGGGACCGATTCCGAAGTCCTCGGTCACGTTGTAGGTCGCGAACGCGCGCATGTAGAGGTAGTTGAGGCCGAGGTTGAAGGTGTCCTCGAACGGCTTCTGGATGAACAGCTGGTTCCACCACTCGAAGTAGATGGGTCCGCTGCCGCCCACGACGTACAGCTGCGGTACGATCGCGTTCGTCTTCTGCGAGGTCCAGTTGAAGTTGATACCGATCATCGGCGTGACGATGACGGGACCCGCGGTGAAGGCCGGGCCGATGTCGAACTCGCCGAAGCTGCCGCCAGCGTACGAGTAGACGTATGCGTCCGAGG
>DATLIL010000477.1:0-8203 GCA_035539475.1 Polyangiaceae bacterium | reverse complement strand
GATCGACGTCTTCGATGCGTCGTACGAGCCGCTGGCGATCACGGGTGACTTCCTCGATCCCGATCTGCCGGACGGCTTCGCGCCGTTCAACGTCGAGTTCATCGACGGCGTGCTCTTCGTCACCTACGCCAAGCAGGACGACGAGGGCGAAGACGACGTGCGCGGCGCAGGCAACGGCTACGTCGACATCTACGATCTCGACGGCGTCTTCATCAGCCGACTGATCTCGGCTAACGAGCTGAACTCGCCGTGGGGCCTGACCATGACGCCCGCGAGCTTTACTGCCGCGCCTCGGCGCCTGCTGGTCGGCAATTTCGGCGACGGCCTGATCAACGTGTACAGCGTCGACCTATCCTCGGCCACGGGCGGCACTGGTGCCAGCGCCGTGTTCGAGGGCGCGCTGCTCGGACCCGACGGCGAAAACATCGCCATCGATGGCCTGTGGGCGCTGAAGTTCGCGCCCAGCACGGACGCCGGCTTCGCCACGGACCAGCTCTACTTCACTGCTGGTCCGGACGACGAGGAGCACGGCGTGTTCGGTGGGCTCCAGACGAGCACGCTGAGCGCCAGCGCTGGTACGGGCGGCACTGGCGGAACGGATGGCACCGGCGGGTCACCGCCTGCCGCGGGCAGCGGCGGATCGGGCCCGCCCTTGGGCTACTGAATCGCTCACCTCAGAACACCAGAGCGATGTCGTGCTGGTTCTGCGGGTTCACACGAACCTGCACTTCGGCACCGGGCTGAGCGCGCGGAATGGCGATCTGCGGAACGATCGCCGAAGCCTGCGCGTGATAGACGCCGAGCTGTGGGTGGTGCACCTCGACCATGGCCTGGATTTCCGGGTTGTGGTTCACCAGGCGCCCGGTCTGTTGCACGCTCATCAGGCGAGCACGGGCCGGAACGCCGGTCTGCGCCAGCTGCTCCTTGGCGGCGAGGCCGTTGACCATGGCGCTGGCCTGACCGAGCGTGCCGGCGAAGCGGGGTAGGACCGAGAACGCAATGCCAATCAGCACGCCGCCCGTGATCGCGGTCATGATACCGCCGACCGGATCGAGCGCCAGCAACATCACCGCACCGCCCAGGATGCAGAGGCCGCCGATGCCGATCAGGCCGAACTTCGTCGCCTTCATGATGCTGCCGGCATTCGCGATGGCGCTCTGGGCTCCGCTATAGGAGTTTTGCGGCGCGCTCATCGCATAGTTCGGGGCGAGTGCGGCGTTGATCTGGGGGGCCTGAAATCCATATCCGGCGTGTTGCATGGTCGTGATTCCTCGTTTGCCGCCGGCGTGCTTGTCGGCGTGCGGGGTGGCCTAAAGCACGGATCGGGCCAGGCGCTGATCGGCAGAGTTTTCGCTGATTCTGTCGAGTGCCTGCGCTGTTCGGAGCGTTCGCTGCTGTGCGCGGAGTGTGCGCGCACAGCTCGGGGGCCTGAGGTTCAGTTCGGCACCGTTTCGGGCTAGGCTCGGCGCATGGCACGGGTGCGGTGGAAGCTGACGTGTGTGATCGCGGCGTTGAACGTCGCCTGCGGGACAACGGCCCAGGACAACGGAGCGGGCGGGGGCACGACGAACGCCGGCGGAGCGGGCACGGGCGGAGCCGCAAGCAGTGGAGCGGGTGCTGGCGGGTCGGAAAGCGGCGGAGCCGGAACCGGTGGATCCGGGACGAGCGGAGCTACGGGCGGGTCGGAAACTGGCGGCGCGGGCAGTGGCGGAGCGGCAACCGGGGGATCGGCGGCAGGCGTCCCCGGCGCGAATCATCCCGCGTGCGGCGGCGATTGCGCGGGCAGCCCGGTGGGTGAGTGGGGCTTCGTCGTGGCCACGAGCTGCGCGTCGCTGCCGTCGTGGCCGCTCGGGAAAGCAGATCAAGCTTGCCAGTACGAGTTCACGCGTCTCAGCGATGGCTCGCTGGGCGTCAATGCGGGGTTCATCGACCTCACCTACCTGTCCATGACGCGGGGGACGCTGAGCATCGTGGATGACGGGACCTACGCCATCGGTGTCCTCTACACGACCAGCACGCAGCTGCTTCACGCTGCCGACTGCCGCCAGACGGGTGGCGCCATCGCGTCGTGCGACGAGATCCAGGAACAGGTCGGAGCGCTCTTGGCCGGCGAGGGCTACGGTCGCAACCACGTCTGCACCGAGGAGGCAGGCGGCGGCTGTCTCTGCACCGTCGATCTCACGATGGTGATGGGGCAGGCCGGGACCTGGCTGCAAACGCAAGACGGCAAGCTGTTGCTCACGCCGAACTTCGTGGCCCCCGAAGCACCACCTCCAGAACCCACCACATACTGTGCCTCCGACACGACGCTCGCGCTGGGCGCAGAGCTACACCTCTCTTCGTACGCTGCGATCGGGGTCGACGTCGTCTTTCAGCGTGTGGACTGCGCGGACGGCCTTCAGGGCGACGGGGAAGAAGGGCCGGATTGCGGTGGAGTCTGTCTGGTCGACTGTCCCTGAAGCCACTGGCTGACACCCTGGCTCTTTCGCTGGCGGAGATCGGCGCAGGCGCGGGCCTGGACCATGGCCTTTTCGAAGGCGGCGAAGGCGTCGTGGTCCTTGCGCAGGTGCTGGTTCCAGAGCCTGGTCCACTCGTCCAGAGCGGCCGCGTCGCAAGTGAAGGCGACGACCTCGGAGAGCGTCGCGTCGTTGGGGACCACACTGATGAGCTTTTCGAAGTTCTTGCGCGTCCAGTCAGCGACGATCCGGCGACTCTGCAGCGTGTGGGCGGCGCCCCACAGCAGCCAGCCGAAGTAACGCGAGCCGATCTTCTCGTCGAGGTAGTGGTCGAACGTCGTCTGCAGCGACTTCGGATCGCTCGAGGCGCCCAGCGCGGCCACGAGCGGTGCGCCCTCGTCGTAGGTCTTGGCCTCGGAAAGCCGCTTGCGCAGGGCCTCGTCGTTGAAGGTGCTGCCGCTCCGCGCCGCAATGCGCAGCGCCAGCGCGGCTTCATCGCGCTCGAGGCTCCCGCTGTTCTTCACCCAGGTGGCGATCTGCCTTTCTGCGTGGGCGCTGCCCGTCACGGTGTCTGCGTGATCCAGGAGCGCCATCGTGACGATCTGGCGGGCCAGGCGCCGGCTGGGCGGCTCCGCGTCGCTGGGCTCACCGAGCTCGGTCGCGAGCGGCATCAGGAGCCCCGCGACGTGACGCGCGAAGACGGCTTGCGTCGCCTCGCTCACGAACGTGTTGCGCACAGCGTTCAAGACGGCCAGGAGCTCGCGCAAGACGAGCGGAGACGTCTCGTGCCGGAGGTCCATCTCGCCGAAAAGCTCGAGCAGATCGCGGGGTTCGAGCAGTCCGGCGCGCTGTGCGAGCACCCAGCTGTTGCCGAGCAGCGCCGTACGCTCCTGTTCGCTCAGACCGCCTTGCTGAGCGAGCGCGCGGAGCTTCGGCACGGGCAGCGTGTAGAGGTAGTACCCCACGTCACCCGCGTTCGGCTCGATCCAGCGAGGACAGCGCGGCAGCGTGACGAACTCCTCCGGCTCGTCGAGCAGCGTGCAGCTCGGCTTCTCGGCGCCCTCGTAGCCGAGACAGACCGGAATGACGGAGCCGTCCTTGCGGCTCGGTAGGTTCGACTGCATGAGGTGCACGGTCGCGGTGTTCCCCTGGCAAGCCCAGTCGACCGCCACGAGCGGCACGCCCGTTGATTCGACGAACGAGCGCGCCACACGCGTTGCGTCAGCGCCGCCCGCGGCCGACAGCGCAGCGAAGAAATCGTCGGCTGCTGCGCTCGAGTGGGAGTGCCGGCGCAGGTAGTCGCGCGTCGCGCTCTGAAACGCCGCCGCGCCGAGCTCTGTTTCGAGCATGTCGAGCACGAACACGCCCTTGGCCTCGCGCAGGTAACGGCCCTGCTTTACCGCGCTCGGTGTCGTGACCGGAGCGCGGATTGGCGCGAGTAAGCCCAGGGCATCGAAGCTCATCAGCCCGAATTTCTGGGTCGTGATCGCGCCCCACGGCACCTCGGGCTGGCGCTCGCGCAGGACCTTCAGCGCCATCCAATCGGCAAAGCTCTCCTTGAGCCACGAATCATTCCACCACGCGATGGTCACCAGGTTTCCGAACCAGTGGTGAGCGAGCTCGTGCGCCATCACGAACTCCATGCGGGCCCGAGCGAACGGCGCCGCGTCCGGCCCCATCAGCACGCGCGGCTCGTAGAAGGTGACGAGCCCTGCATTCTCCATGGCCGCGGGCCACAGCGCGGGTGCCGCCACGACGTCCAGCTTGGGGTACGGAAAAGCCGCGCCGGTGTAGCTCGCGATGCCCTCGATGGCGCTGGCGGCCGCGTCGAGCGCTGCCGCGGCCTTTGCGCTCTGGCCCGGCAGCGTCAGCATCCGGAGCGGCACCGCCCCGCGGCGCTCGACTACCTCGAACTCCGCCACCGCGACGCCGATGAGGTACGTCGGCAGCGGCTTCGTCCAGGAAAACTCCCACAACAGGCCGTTGTCACTCTCGTGCTGGCGCAAGAGCGGGGCGTTGGACGCGACCGTGAAGCCGGTCGGGGCTCCTACCAGCACGCGAAATGGCGTCGTGTAGCGAGGCTCGTCGAAACAGGGGAAGGCGCCGCGGGCGTCGTCCGGCTCGAACTGCGTCACGGCCCACGCCTTGCCGTCGCGCTCACCCCGGTAGAGCCCCACCAGATCGCCGTAGTCGCCGCGGTACCTGATGTCGATCAGGTGCTCACCAGCCTCGAGCTCCGAGGGCGCGACCAGCACGAGCTCGTCTGCCTGCTCGCCTTCGCGCATGACGCGTTCGACGGCATGCACCCGTTTGCCATCGATCGTGGCCGACGCGATCGCGAGCTCGCGCGAGTGCAGCACCACGTGGTTGGTCCGCGCCGCGATCGATACCCGGATGCGTACCCTGCCGGTGAATCCGCGATGCCGCGGATCGAGATCGAGCGCGAGGTCGTACGAGAGCGGCTTCACGTTGTCGGGGAGGCGGAACCCCGTCGCGGCCGGGATTGCCGGCGAAACGTGAGGATGCTCTGCCGGCGCAAGCTCGGCGATCGGCGCGGACGAGCTCGTCGGCTTCGCCAGCAGACAGCCCACGGACGAGGCCGCCGCGGCGACCAACAGCGCCACCCGGCCTGTCACCCACGCTCGCATGCTGACGAACTATCGCACGAGCATCGTGCCCGTGGGCCGAGGTTCACGAGACTCGCGATTGTTGCAACGTCGAAAAATTCTGCTCACCGGTTGCCGGCCAGCGCGGAACACGTCGATTCGCCTAACCTGGCAGCGCTCGGCGGCCACTCAGACATCGCCTTATGTGGCGTATGAGTGGCGAAACCGTGAAACGAGCGTTACCGGCGATCCTGCCCGCGGTGATCCCGGTGCTGTGTCTGTGCTGCTCCGAGCGTTCCGAGCCGTCCCCGGAGCAGCCGGGCCCTGGAGCGCTGTCCGATCCGTCGGCGCCGGCCGTGGGCTCCTTTGCGGTGACTCTCGTGGCCGCTACCTCGAGCACCGACGGCTTTACCTCGGTCTTGGGTCGCGTCTACGACGGCCCGATGCCCGACCAGCTCGGCTGGGACGTCGCGGCCAGCGCGCAGGGCTGCGAGCTCCGCATTCCGGTCGTGCCGTTTTGCGACCCGAGCTGCGAGTCGAGCGCCGTGTGCACGCAAGACGAGGGATGCGTGCCGTATCCGGAGGCCCAGGATCTCGGCACGGTGACGATGATCGGCCTCGACGCCAGCGCGATCGAAATGAAGCCGATCGCATCGACCTATCAGCTGCCGCCGGCGATCGCCCTACCGTCCCCGCCCACCGACGAAGGGGCGGCTATTCGTCTGGAAAGCGGCGGTGGCGCTTACGCCCCGTTCGTGATCGAAGGCAGCGGCATCGCGCCGCTCTCGCTCTCCGGGCCGGAGGTGATCCCACTGGATGGTGCGGAGCCATTGCTGCTGCAGTGGGCTCCGCCGAGCGACCAGGCAGCGTCACGGATCCAGATCAAGATCGACATCAGCCACCACGGCGGCCTGAAGGGCGTGATCGAGTGCGACGTCGACGACGACGGGGAGGCCGAGATCGGGGCCTCCTTGATCGAGCAGCTGATCGGGCTCGGCGTGGCCGGATTTCCGACGATCAACGTGATCCGGAGCTCCACCTCCAGCACCAACATCGAGCCGGGACGCGTGCTGCTCACCGTGAGCTCGCGCGTGGAACGTCCGCTGGAGGTCCCCGGCGTGGTGTCGTGCAACGACGACGACGAGTGCGACGCCGGTCAGACGTGCGCGTCGAACCGCACCTGTGAACCATGAGAGGCATCAGCAACGTGAACCATTCGCCCATTTCGCTCTTTTTCTCGTCGGGGCTGCTCATGGGCGCCCTGGCGTGCTCCAGCAGCGAGTCGCAACCCAGCGCGGCGGGCGGAAGCTCCGCGATGGGTGCCTCCGGTGGTTCCTCTGCAGGCGCCGACAATGGCGGCAGCGCCGGCACGCTGTCCGGTGGCGGGGGGACGAGCTCGGCGGGCTCGGCTACTGCTGGAAGCGGCGGCAGTGCTGGAGCTACCAGCAGCGCAGGGGCGTCGGGGACGGCGGGCAGCGCAGGGACGGCAGGCTCGGGTCCGATCGAGCTCGACCCCTTCAGCTTTTTCGTCACCAGCATCGAAGCCATGCGCATGCTGTCGGGCAACGAAAAGGGCTTTGGTGGCGATCTGAGGTTCGGGCAAGCCGACGGTCTGTCTGGCGCGGACGAGATCTGCCGCCAGACGGCGGAGATGGGCATGGAGGGTGCCGGGCAAAAGGAGTGGCGCGCCTTCTTGAGCGCGACCGCCGGTGGTCCCGGAGGCGGTCCGGTTCACGCCATCGAGCGCATCGGCGAAGGCCCCTGGTACGATCGTCTCGGGCGCCTGGTCGCGATGAACAAGGACGATCTTGCCAACCCGCGTCCGGTCGGTGCGCACGAGCTCATCATCGACGACCTGCCCAACGAAAACGGCATCCCCAACGGTTACCCGGTGCCCGGCGGCGATCGCGTCGACAACCACCACACGCTGACCGGCTCCGACGAGCAGGGCATGCTGAACAGCGACGACATGGGGGCCACCTGCAACGACTGGACGAGCAGTGAAGGCGGTACCGGGCAGCCGCGCGCCGGAGTGTCCTGGCCACGTAACGACGGCGACAGCTGGATCTCCTTCCTGGACGAGGGAGGCTGCGCGCCGGGCTTCAACCTGATCGAGGGCGCGGGCCCACCGCAGGGCGACGAACAAGCGGTGGGCGCCAACGGCGGCTACGGCGGGATCTACTGCTTCTCCCTCACCCCGTGAGGGAGGTTTCGGCTGCTCGTTTCACTCCACGGGCACGAGCATGCCCGAGACGGCGATATCCGCGTAGCCGAAGCTCCGGTCGCTGAGCGTGACGGTGAACAGCGGAGCGGTGCCAGTATCCGCGTTCAGCAGCACCGATTGATTCGTCGCCCAGAAGTCGCCAGTGAACTGCTGGCTATCGCTCATGAAGGTCGCCGGAAAGAAGTAGGTCTGGACGTTGCCGCCGGTCGCGATCTGAGCGTGGAGCTCGATCGGCTTGATGCCGCTGCCGACCTGGAGACCCGCCGTCACGGTGTGAATCTCGAAGCGGAAGCCAGCCGGTACCGCCTCCGTGAAACATTGCGCGCTCGGGTGGGTGTCGAGCACCTCGACCACGCAGCCAGTCGAAAACGGCCTCGGTGAAGGCGCCGGAGCGCCCGGCGGCCTGGCGAGCACCGTCGAACCCAGGGCAAGTACGCCCAGACCGATCCCCAACAGCATGATCGTGCTTCCAAATTGCCTCATGGCTCGTCCTCCACGCGCACTAGGCACCGATTTGAATTCGGCGTCAATCAATGTCGACGCGCCGTCTTGCGCGCGTCGAATCGTTGACTATTGACGCGTGGAGTTCGAGCCCGGGCTCGCGCTTTCAGTCGACGATCGTCAGCGTGCCGGTCATCGCCGCGTGCACGCCGCAGTTGTAGTGGAGCTCGTCGGGGGCGTCGTTCGGCACCGCGAACTCGACGTCGCCGTTGTCCTCGCCGTTGTTGGTGACGCCGTCGGTGAACTGGTTCGCTTCACCGATGCCGGGCTCGGTCTTGATGAAGAAGGGGTGTCCGAGCGCGTCGACCTGGAAGGTGTAGGTGTTGCCGCGGCAGAGCGTGAGGTCGGGGTTGTTCTCGCCGTCGATGTCGTAGGCAGTGAGTCCGACGTTCGTCACCTCGAGATTGCCTTCGGGC
>DATLIL010000476.1:0-5514 GCA_035539475.1 Polyangiaceae bacterium | reverse complement strand
TTGTCACCACCGTCGCCGACGGCACCAGCCGCAGCGCCGCTGCCGCCCTTGCCGGCGGTACCAGCGCCGCCATTCGACTCGTCGTCGTCCTCGTCGCCGCAGGCCACGCCGAGCGCGAGGGGGGCCACCACCGACATCAACATAATTAGCTTTTTCATCGCATCACCTCTTGCCGGTTCCCGTTCCGGCACTGCGGCCTCGGCCGCGAGACGTGGGCCCTGGGGACAAGTGATGCGAGCCGCGGCTCCAAGCGGAGCCGTCAGGGACTCGGACCTCTCGCCCCGAGGGTCACGGTCAGAGCTCGGCGGGAACCAAGCTCAACGCTCGCAGAAGGTCTCCTGACTCTCGCGTCATCCTCTGGCAGCTCCTTCCCAGGCTCTGCGCCCAGTGGCTCTTGCTACCTTCGTCGGCGATTACAGTGGCGGGGGCCGTGCCGGATTCGAACCGGCTTCCCTTGGCTCTGCGAAGCGACGAGCCAGAAGGCTCGCGAGGCGCACGTAACACGTTTCCCAGGCCCCGCGAAACGAATTTTGTTTTGACGGGGGACCCGCCTGCGCGCTCCGCCTGCCGCCGCGCGACGGCGTCGTCGCTCGCCGGCGCGAGCTTGGCCTCACGCCGGCGCTAGCGGTCGCGACTCAAGACGGCGGAGACCGACTGCAGCAGCTCCTTGGACGTGATCGGCTTCGACAGGAACGCAGCGGCGCCCTCTTCGCGGATTTGTTTCGCCTCCTCGGTGAAGCTGTAGCCGCTCACCAGGACGACCTTCACGTCGGGGTCGATCGCCCTCAGAGCGTGGAACGTCTCCACGCCGTCCATGTCGGGCATGATCATGTCCAGCAGCACCAGGTCGGTACTCTGCCAAGACCTCTCGAACTCGCTGACCCCCTCACTCCCGCTGCCGCAAGTCGTCGTCTGGTAGCCCTGCCTCTGGAGCAGCAGGCTGATCGACCTGGCGACGTCCGGCTCGTCGTCGATGACCAGGATCCGACCCTTCTTGACCTGGGGCTTCGGCGGCGTGGAGTCCGACCTCGAGGCTGACCCAGCGACGAGCGGGAAGAACATCGTGATCGTCGTGCCCTTGCCCAGCTCGCTCTCCACCTCGATCGCACCGCGCTGGTTCTTGACCGTACCGTATACCGACGCCATCCCCATGCCGGTGCCCTTTCCTGGAGCCTTGGTGGTGAAGAACGGCTCGAACACGCGCCGCTGTGTCGAGGCATCCATCCCGACGCCCGTGTCACGAATCGTCACCCGCAGGTATTCACCGGCCCCCGCATCGAGCCCCATGCCCAGAAGGGCCGTCTCGCCCAGCGCGACACGATCCGTCGCGAGAAGCAGGTCGCCGCCGCCCGGCATCGCATCGCGAGCATTGAGCACCACGTTCAGCACAGCGCTCTGGAGCTGAGTGGCATCGCCGCGAATCATCGCGGTCTCCGCGCTCGGACGGTGCAAGATTCGAATCTTCTTGTCGAAGGTGCGTCCCGCGATGGAGGCCACCTCCGCCGTCAGCTGATTGAAATCGACCGGTGCAACCACGTAGTTGCCCTTGCGGGCGAACGCCAGCAGCTGCTTGGTGAGCTCCGCAGAGCGCGACGCGCTCGCGAGGATACTGTCGAGCCACGACGACGCCTCGGCGTCCTCCGCGAGCGACTCCCGGAGAAGGTCCGCGAAGCTCATCATCACCGTCAGCTGGTTGTTGAAGTCGTGCGCCACCCCCCCGGCGAGCTGGCCGATGGCCCGCATCTTTTCCGATTGCGTGAGCCTCTCCTCCATCTCCCTGCGCTCGGTGATGTCCACGAAGGAGATGATGACCCGGGCGATCTCGCCGTCCGCGCCCAGGAGAGGGACCCCGTTCACGAGCAGCCAGCCGCACGAATCTCCGTCGCGCCGACCCACGACCAGGTTCTCGATGGGCTCTCGCGTTCTCAAGATCCGGCTGACCGGCAGCTCCTCCATGGGGACGTCCCGGCCGTCCTCGAACACGAACCGCCAGGCGGGGTCGGCGAGACTCTTGCCGAGCACGTCCGACGCCAGCGGGGCGAGGAGCCTGTTCGCCATGCGATTGCTGAGGAGGATCTCGCCCTCCTTGCCGTGTACGACGATGGCGGTGTGGATGGCGTCCACGAGCACCTTCATCCACCTGTCGCTCTCCCGGAGCGCGCGCTCCGCCAGCACGCGCTGGGTCACGTCCTGGAAAATACCAAACACTCGGATCACCTTTCCGAGTGCGTCCTTCTCCGTGTACGCCTTGGAGTGAACGTGACGGGTCTCTCCGCTGGGCTGTGCGATGCGCAGATCGAACTCGTAGCCTTCCCCCGTCTCGACGGCGCGGTTGAAGAGCCGAGTCACCTCGTCTCGATCCTCCGGATGGTAGGCGCTGATCGCGTCCTCGACCGAGAGCGCGTACTCGGACGGCTCGTAGCCGAAGATGCGCTTGACCTCGTCGGAATGGTAGAAGGAGCCGTCCGTCAGGCTCACGGACCAACGGCCGATGTGCGCGATGCGCTCCACCTGGCCCAGCGTCATCTCGCTCTCCTGCGTGACGCGATCGATCAGTCGGATCTCGGAGATGTCCTGGAAGGTACCGACGAGCTTCCGCGCCGCAGCACCCGACGCCGTGGTGACGTGGCCCTGGGTCTGCACCGACTTGCGAAGGCCCGACGGCGTCTCCACCTCGGAGACGAGCTGGAAGGGCTTTCCCTCCTTCAGGGCGAGGGTGACCGCGCGGGCGAGCGCACCCGGCGACTCCGATACGTACAGCCTCGATAGGACGTCGAGCGTGGGTTCCGTACCCGCCGGCAGATCGAAGATCTGACGAACGATGTCAGGTCCGACGAAGCAGGCCGTTCGCTCGTCGTACGCCCACACCCCGAGCTTCGCCTGTGCAGCGGCCTCCACGAACTCCACCCCGGCCCGAGCCGTCCCGTCGGAATCGCCCGCGGCGGGACCGTCGTTCTCCGTGACGCCCATCTCGAAGCCTTTCTGACGGGTGTACTATGGCAGCGGACTACCGCACGAGCTCGGCAAATACGCATATTCCCTGGCGGAACGTCCCGGCTCACCGCGGGACGGCGGCCAAAGGGACAACTCCGCGGCAGAACAGGTCCTGAGCTCGTCGGAACCCCGCGTGGGGGCCCTCAGCGCTTCGCGCGAAGCTGCTCTTGCTCTTCGTTCTCGAGCTCCGCGAGCGCGCGGGCCAGCTCGTCCTGCTCGGCCTGGCTGAGCGCGGCCTCGGCGGCGGCGGCGGCCTCGACGCGGGGCCTGGCTTCGGGCGCGGGCGGCGGCTCGGGCGGGAGCACGCCCATCTTGCGCTTGAGCGCGACCAAGTCTTCGTCGGCGCCGTGGGTGGCTTCCATCTGCGCGAACTTGTGGGCCAGCACGTCGCCCGAGTACTCCTCGTGCAGCTGCGCCTGGGCCTCGGCCTCGGCTTCCATCTGCTCGATCTTGCCGGCCATGCGATCGAAGGTCTCGAACGCGCTGGCGTTGCGCAGACCGCTCATCGTCTCCTGGATGGCCTTCTGCGCCTCGGCGCGCTTCTTGCGCGCGATGAGCAGGTTCTTCTTGCGCTTGGCCTCCTCGATCTTGGCGTTCAGCGCGCGCAGGGCGAGCTTGAGCTGATCGACGGCGGCCTTCTGCTTCTGCCACTGCTCCTGGAACTGATCGCGCAGCGTCTCGTGCTCTTTCTTGCGCGACAGGGCCTCCTTGGCCAGGTTGTCGTCGCCGGCGCGGATGGCCAGCATGGCGCGGCGCTCCCACTCGGCGGCGCTTCCGCCCTCTTGCTCGGCCTGCTTGAGCAGCCGCTTTTCGTCGGCGATCGACGCAGCCACCTGCTTCTTGGCTTCGAGCAGCTGCGTGTTCATGTCGATCACGATCTGGTTCAGCATCTTCTCCGGATCCTCGGAGCGGCTGATCAGATCGTTCAGATTCGACTTAATGAGAGCGGCGAGCCTGGCAAAGATTCCCATGAGCGTTCCCTGTGGAGGTTACACGAGCTCGCGCAGGACCGGCACCTGCTCGGCCAGGGCCATGTCGAGGTCGGCGAGCACGGCTTCGAGCTCGTTGAGATCGACGCTGACGAGCTCGAGCGCCGCCGAGAGCATGATCTGCTGCCCCTGAATGCCGTAGGCCGCGTGCAGCAAGCGTTCGGCATTGTACTCGAGCAGGCGGCGGTAGAGCACGAGCAGCCGTTCGGCAGGCGCGGTCGGCACCTCGCCTATCACCACCTCCAGCACCAGCACCGGTGTGGCCAGGCGCATGGCCACGAGCGGCCGGCCTGGTCCCATCGACACGACGTAGGTGCCCTCGGCCGCGCGCTCGTACTTGCGCTCGAGCTTGGACAGGAACCCTTCAAGATCCTCGTTGGTTCGGATCATCGACGACGAAGGCTATCACCGAATCGGCTGTCCGTCGCGGCTCAGGCGCACGTTGACCAGCTCGTCGGGCGGCGGAGGTTCCGGCTGAATGGTCACGTGGCCGAGGCCGTAATCCCGCTTCAAACGCTCGGCCACGGCGCGGCAGACATCGGTGCCGTGGCAGCCGCGCTCGAGCGTCACGTGGGCGGTCAGCGTGTCGAACTGTTCGCTGATGCGCCAGACGTGCAGGTCGTGGACCCCTGCAACCCCAGGACAATCGTGGATGGTGCGCTCGATGGCCACGACGTCGAGGTGCGGCGGTACCCCCTCGAGCAACGTGCCGGTCGTCTCGCGCAGCACGCGCCAGCCGCTCCAGGCCACGAGCAACGAGATGGCGAGCGACACTGCCGGATCGGCCCGGTGCCAGCCGCCGTAAACGACGCCCACACCGGCCACGATGGCCGCGACGGAGCCGAGCGCGTCCGAGAGCACGTGCGCGAAGGCGGCGCGAACGTTCAAGCTCTCACGCTGGCTGCGCATGAGAATGGCGGCCACCAGCAAGTTGACGACGAGGCCCACGGCCGCCGTGAGCAGCATCGCGTCACCGCGGATGGGCACGGGCGAGAAGTAGCGCTCGAGCGCCTCCTTGAAGATCAGCACCGCCACGACGGCGAGGCCGACGCCGTTGACGAACGCCGCCAGCACCTCGGCGCGGCGGAAGCCGTAGGTGGAGCGCTCGGTGCGCGGGCGGCTGGCGAACACCTGGGCGAAGAGCGCGAGCCCGAGCGCCGCCGAGTCGGCGAGCATGTGGCCGGCGTCGGCGAGCAGCGCGAGGCTTCCGCTCCAGAAGCCGACCGCAACCTCCACGACCATGAAGCTGCCGGTCACGGCCACGGCCAGCGCCAGCGAGCGACGGGCAGCGCCTTTGCCGTGACCACCGTGGGCGCCGTGGCCGCCGTGACCACCATGACCACCATGACCACCATGACCACCGTGACCACCGTGGGCGCCGTGGCCACCGTGGCCGGCGTGATGATGGTCGTGCGCGTGGGCGGCGCTCACGGGTTCACGCTAGCCCCGGGCTCGGGGCGCTTCCAGTCGCCAGAAAAACGCGGCAAACGCGGCTCGATTTCGGGCGCTCCCGGCGCTGCCGCCTCCGGCC
>DATLIL010000475.1:0-4266 GCA_035539475.1 Polyangiaceae bacterium | reverse complement strand
GTCAGCATCGTGGCCCTCGTTCTCCACCAGCCTGCGCTTGCCGAGCATGACCTTGAGCTTCATGGCACCCGAACCTCCGCCCAAAGCATACTGCGCCGGTGCCACCAGCGCTCCCCTCCGCGGTTGGCGGCGAGGGAGCTGAGTACGCGCATTGCGTAGTTAGTTCATCGTGCGCTCATGATCATGACGGCGTTGCGGTCTTTGGGATCGGGGCCGCCTTCGGCCTTCGGCACGGTTTGGAGGTAGCGGTAGATGGCGCGAAGGTCGTCTTCGGTCATGCGCTGAAAGGCCGCCCAGGGCATGGGTGAGCCCTGGTGGACGCGGCCAGCTCGCAGCCGAGCGACGAAGGCGCTTTCTGACCAGCCGTTAATCCAGCCCCAGCGCGGATCGGGCGTGAGGTTCGGCGGCACGAACGTTTCACTCGAATTGATGTGCGAGGGGAGCGCGCTGCCGCCACCGAAAAGCGGTCCGTCGACCTTGCCGGTACGCAGATCGGTCTTGGTGTGACAGCCGACACAGTTGGCCACGCTGTGGGCGAGGTAGCGGCCGTAAGCGGCCGTCGGCTCGGGCGTCACCTCTGGCCGGATCGGCTCCGTCGGGCCTCGGGGGGCGACCACGAAGGCCTTCATCACGTAGCCGAGCGCGTTGGGCTCCTGCGTCCTGACGGCGTGTTCGACCGGTTGTTGCGCTCGCAAGAACGAGATCAGCGCGGTCAGATCCTCGTCGCTGAGGTTGGCGAAAGGCATGAACGGCAACATGGCCGTGCCGTCGGGCCGCACGCCGTAGCGCAGCATGCGCGCCAGCTCCGGATCCGTATATCGACCGATTCCGGTCTTCACGTCCGGCGTGATGTTCGGTGTCCGGAACGTGCCGACCGGAAGGTGAAATTCGAAGCCACCGCTCATCGGCACCTGACGGCCGGCCTCGATCGCTGCGCGCTCGCCAGCCGGTGTATGGCAGTCGGCGCAGTGCCCCGGTCCGTGGGCAAGGTAGCGCCCGCGCTCGATGATTTGCGGGTCCTTGCTGCTGTGCAGTTTCAGCGTAGGGGCGTCGAACTGCTTGTGCTGCAGGGCAGCAGTGCTCAGCGCCAGCCCGCCTACCAGGGTGGTCAGGGTGACGGCGGTGCCGACCAGGATCGATTTGAGACGTTTCATCTTGAGTGGGCTCACGCCCTCCGAAGTGGAACGACCACACCCTCCGTTACACTTTTTTTCGACTGTCCCGACTGCTACGCTCCTTAGCGTGTCGGCTGCGACAGGCACCATCGAGACGCCCCTCGGCGTCGTCGAGCTGGTCGAGCGGGCCCGCGGGAACGATCGGGCTGCCGAGGCCGAGCTCTGCCGTCGCTTCGCTCCCGCCGTGCGCGCCTTCGCTCGCCGACGGCTGGCCTCCGCCGAAGCCATCGACGAGTTCAGCCAGGACGTGATGCTGCTCTTGCTCGAAGCGCTGCGTCGCGGCGGCGTCGAAGAGCCCGCGCGTCTCGGCGGCTTCGTGCTCGGGATCTGTCGCAACCTGGCCCTCGATCGCGTGCGTCAGCGAGAACGGCGCGACGCGCTCTGGCAAAAGTACGGCGACGACGTCTCCGCGCTCGAGCTCGATGCGCCGAGCGCGCTCAACTACGACGTCCTCCACCTCGAAGACTGCCTGAGCCAGCTGTCGCAGCGCGCGCGCGACGTCGTGCGCCTGACCTACGTGGAAGCCGCCAGCCACGCCGAGATCGCCGCGAGCCTCGCCACGACCGAAGCCAACGCTCGAGTGCTGCGCCACCGCTCGCTCCTCGCGCTGCGCGAGTGCATGTCCAAGCGCATCTCCTGGGAGGCCGCGTGACCAGCCCCCCGCCGAGCTATCGCCCCGGTCCCCTCGGTCGCGTCGACGACTACGCCAGCGGACAGATGCACGACGCCCAGGCCGCCGCGTTCGAGGAGCAGCTCTTCGACGCTGCCGCCACTGGCACCGAGACCGACGCCGCGTTTCTCCACGAGCTCGCCCGGCTCTCGACCTGGCTCACGCGCCGCGGCCTCTTCAACGTCGGCAGCACGCGCGCCCAGGTCGACGCCATCCTGCGCTCCGGCCACCGCACGCACATGCTGGAGCTCAGCGCCAAAGACAGCATGAACGAGCTCCCTCGCTGGTCCGACGACATCGAGATCGTGATCACGCGCGTGGACGTCGATCTGCGCGGCTACGAGGACGTCGACATCGTCCTCGAGAGCCCCTCCGGCGAAGCGATCAAGACCTTCCGCGACGTCACCTACGATCCGGCCGAAGGCGCCATCTACGGGGTGTGCGAAGAACCGCTCGCCCGCATCGCTTTCTCTCGCGGCCACGTCGTCTCGCGCGTGACCGCTGTCCGTCGTGACGGCGCCAGCAAGCGCGAGACCATCGCCGTATTCCACAGCCGCCCGGCGCCCTGAGCGTTCACTCCTTGCAGGCGTCGACGGGCGTTTCTCCGACGGCGCAGGGCGCGATGTCGATGCCGCAGTTGGCGACTTCCATGTCGTTCTCGCCGACGCACTCGGTCAGAATATCGTCGCAGTAGCAGCTCGACGCCGTTCCGATCTGGCTCAGGCAGCAGACGCCGTACACGCCGTTGCACTGGGTGAGCGGACCATCCTCCACGCCCGCACCACAGCTGCACCCGAGCGAGTCGTTTTCGCAGCTCCACGAGCGGCACGAACAGAACCCGGTCCCGGGCTCCGAGCAGCAGAGCCCGTTGACTGACGCCGCCGTGCAGAGCGGGATTTCTTGTTCGCCGCCGTTCAGCGGCGAGCACATGCAACCGACCTCGGTGTCGAAACACGTCAGTCCGTTGCCGCCACCCGTACCGCCGCCGCCCGTACCGCCGCCGCCCGTACCGCCGCTTTCGGTTCCACCCGATCCGCCAGCGCCGCTGGATGAGCCACCGCTGCCGGCCATCTGGCCACCGGTGCCTCCACTTTCCGTTCCGGAGCTCCCCGCGGTTCCGCCCGTACCAGCCGTGCCTGCGCTGGAGCCACCCGATCCACTTCCGGACGTCGCGCCGGAGCCCATCGGGCTCGGCGTCCCGTCCTCCTCGCCACCACCACAAGCGGGAACGAATCCGAGAGACAAACAGAGCCCCACAACCAATCGTGCGCTTTTCATCCGTCACCCTTCCGTCTCAGCCGTGCTCCTTTCATGGTGTCCGAGCCGCCCAGTCGCCGTCAAGTTAACGGCCCGCGCCCGCCCTTACCCACAGCCGCTCGTGAGTATTAGTTAAGGTCACGCGCGATCGCGCGCTTCGATCACCCCCAGCACGGCCCTGGCTGTCGAGGAGAGACCTTCGGCGTCGAGCGCGGCCTCGAGCTTGCGTAGCGCGTAAGCGGCGTCGGCGGCTTCGGCGCGGCCGGCGGCGTCGAGGTCGTGCCAGGCGGGATGAAAGCGGAGCTCGGCGTGCGGCGTGCGCGGGCGGTGCGCCGAACAGCACGCTTCGATCAGCGCCTCGCGTTCGTCGGCGGTATTCATGCGAGCTCCCGTTCGAGGTCGATGCCGGCGCGGCGTAGGCACTGGGCGATCTGGCGGCGGGCTCGGCTGACGTTCTGGAGGAAGGTGTTGAGGCGCATCTTGAGCTGCGCGGCGAGCTCGGAGTCCGACTCGCCACCGGCGGCAGCGATACGGGCGTCGAGCGCGGCACCGAGCTTCTTGGGCAGCGCGTGTTTGCACTCGAGCAGCGTGGCGCGCAGGAACGGATCCGGCGGTTGCGGCGCGGCAGGGGAGGGGGGCGCCTCCAGGATGGCCTCTATTTCCTGGCTGCTGGTGCGATGGCGGCGCGCGAGGTCGACGGCGAGATTTCTGGCGATGCGGCGGGAGAGGCGCAAAAGCCCGTTGGGCTCGCCGTCGGGCGTGAAGCGAGGCGCGATTTGCCAGGTGCGGAGCAGGGCTTCTTGCAGCACGGTCTCGACGTCGACGATGGCGGCGAAGCGGCGCAAGTCTGCGCGCAGAGAGAGCTCGGCGCCGGCGACCCAGCGCGCGAAGGCGCGGGTGTCGCCGGCGGCGATGGCAGAGGCGTGGACGTCGAGATCGAGCATCAGATGATGTTGATGACGAGCGGGCTGCCGCTCAGGCGGACGATGTAAGGCTCTCCGGGGGGCTGGTCGGCGTCGAGCTCGAGCCACAGGCGCACGCTCTGGCCGAGGGCCATGTGCGCCGGTGCGGTGGTGCGCGCGGTGACCACGGTGGCCTCGAGCTCGGTGTCGTCGAGGAACTTGACGATCACGCGCTTGCCGGGCTCCCAGTTCAGGGCGTGGC
>DATLIL010000474.1:0-3739 GCA_035539475.1 Polyangiaceae bacterium | reverse complement strand
TGGGGGCGGCGGAGCCGAGGGCGCGCACGTTGCGTTCGTGGCCCACGGGGCAGCTGGCGACGACGTCGCTGTTGCCGAATCCGGCGCTGGGGTCGACGTAGCACCAGCCGCTGAGCGGGGCGCCGCTGCCGGACGTCGTTTCGGTCTGACAACGATCGAGCGCGTTCTGGGCGAGCTGTGTGAGCTCGCACATGCAGTACGAGTCACAAGGAAAGCCTGTCTCGCCGCCGCAGGAGCCCTGCTGCGCGAGCAATGAAAGGACATCTTCGCGCGCTTCACCGGTGGCGTCGCGGCGGCCGGGCACGTTGCAGTCGCAGGCTTCGACCTCGCTCACCGCGATGACCGTGCAGGGCACCTGACCGTACGTGAAGGCGTCGGGATCGACTTGGAAGCGAGCATCGAGGCTCGCGCAGCGGAAACGCTGCACCAGGCTGGCGACCGCGGGCCGGTAACCGATCGCCAGATCGGACGAGGGACCGCTGGCGAACTTGGGGCAGATCGAGGCCGTGATGCTGTTCTCGCCGTAGTCGCGCAGGACCTCGAGCAAGCGCCGGCTGGGATATGCCTTGGCGAAGTACTGGGTGAAGGCGGTGGTGGCGCCGTCCGGGGCCTGGCACAGCGCGTTCGTGAAGTCGAAATCCTCGTCGTCGCAATCGCAGTCGAAGGCGTCGCCGACGGTGCAGTCGCGCGGCGTCGTGAGCGGGAAGATGCAGGTGTGCTGCAGGGTGCTCTGCGGCAGGTTCTGGAACTCGTGGCCGTTGATGGTGGCGAGTGGGTCGATCGTCTGCGGGGCCACGATGGACTGGCCGGTGATCGGGTTCTGCCCCGAGCGCGGCCCCACGGACTCGAGCAAGAACGGATCGCCGGGCAGACCGTGCTCACGGCTGCCGAGCAGCAAGTCCCAGCGCGAAGCTCCCGTGCCGGGGTCGACCTCGGCGAGCTCTTGCGCCGTCATGTACTCGAGCTGGGTCGGGTCCGACAGCGTCTCGGGCGTCGCGATGTCTTGCCAGGGAACGCCAACGATGCCGGAGAGGAACACCTGCGACGGATCACGCGCGAAAGCAGCCTCGCCCGAGAGGTTGGAGTAGAGCGGGTTGGCGACCGGCGGCCCGGTCTCGACGCTGGTGCACGGCGGCGGGGGCAGCCCCTGCGCCAGCGCCTGTTCGCTGGCCATGCGGCAGGAACAGTCGAGATCGCGGTACCGCGAGTGCGGACAGATGATCGGCTCCCGTAGAGCGTTCACGTAGCGAGCGACCGGGTAAAGCAGGTCGAAGCCGAAGCGGCGCTTCTGATCGAAGCAGCGCAGATTCACGATGTCCTCGGCCTTCGTCAGGTTGCCCTTCCGGCACTCCGGATCGTCGCCCACGGGCACGCAGCCGGCCGGACGGATCGACGTGCTGACAGCGCAGGACTGACAGCAGGGGTCGTTGGTGTCCACGGCGCAGGCGCTGGTGGCGCGCGGCAGATACACTTCCTCTCCCGCTTGCCGGTTCTGGCCCACCAACCAGCCCTGGCCTTCGTCGATGACCGAGCAGTCGTTCTCGTCGCTCAGGATCAGGATGGCGACGACCGAGTCGGGTCGCAGGAAACCCTTGCGCTGGTCGAGCACCGTCTGATCGATGCCGATGCGCTCGGAGCACCCGCTAAAGCCGCCTGGACAGTTGCCGAGAATGACGTCGGACGGCGGCTCGGGATCGGCCAGGAAACGGTAGAAGGCCTCGAGCGGGGCCTCGAAGCCGCAACCGTCGTCGCCGACCGCGCTGATGTGGTCGAGGAAATCTTGCTCGAGCTGGATCGCGTCGTTCTGTCCGGGTGGCAGCTGGTCGCCCTCCGGGTCCCAGGCCAGAAATCCGAGCCCCTGGTAGCTCGGCAAACCGGGGCGCACGTTGGGCAAGAGCCGCGCGTGGTCGTCCTGGGCGAAGTTCGCGGTGTCGAAGGTGCAGACCTGACCGCCGTGCCCACCCAGGCTGGTCGTGATCACGCCGATGTGTAGATCTTCGAGCGGCCTGAATTCACGCGCGTAGCCGGGCGGACAGTCGGCAGCGGGTGAGTCGACGGCCACGCTCGCTCCGCTGGCTGGGTCCAGGCACCAGGGATTGACCAGGCGGCTCACCAGCGGCGGGACCGCGTCCTTGAGGAGCACCTGCTTGTCGGCCATCGACGCCGAGTTGTCGACGACGAACAGGAGGTCCATCTGCCGGACGGCGCCGAGCCGCAGCTTGCTCACCTTCTTGTCGGGACAGATCTCGGGCACCTCGGCGTCGGCGTCGGGGCCCGCGTCGCGCACGGGATAGGGGTCGAGCCCGGTTCGGGCGCCACAACCGGCGGGAAGCGCGAGCCCGGCGAACGCGCTAAGAAGCCCTATCTTCAGCCAGTCGAGGCCGCGCGAGCCGGTCAAACAACACCACCCGAAGGTTTTGCCGGGCACCGTGCTCGGCGAACCGAGCTTACGAGGTTAAACTCGGTCGGGCCAGCGGGCCCGCGTAGACCCCATGAAAGTCGCTCTCCTCTATCCGCCGCCGTGGAAGATCTCCGCCGCGGGAGAAGCTCCGGCGCCGAACGGCGAAGGAGCCCCGGCCGACTTCGAGTCCGGCGATCTGGACGCAGACTTCTACCAGACGCCGTACGGGCTCTTCTCACTCGGCGCCCAGGCCATCCGCGCAGGGCACGAGGTGAAGGTGCTGAACCTCTCGGCCTACTCCTGGAGTCGCCTGCGGCAGGTGATCGCCGAGCTCGACGCCGACGTCTTCGGCATGTCGTGCTGGACCGCCAACCGTCGTGGCGTCGGCTACACCGCGCAGGCGATCAAGGAGCTCCATCCGGACGGGCTCGTGATCATCGGCGGACCGCACGCCACGCCGCTCGGCCCCGAGATGCTCGCTCATCACCCTGCGATCGACCTGGTGTGTCGCGGCGAGAGCGACGCCACACTGCTCGAGATCTTGCAGCGCATGGCGGCAGGTGAGCCGCTGACCGGCGTCGCCGGCACGGTTTACCGCGCTTCCGGCGGCGAGATCGTGACCGCACCCGAGCGCGCCTCCATCCCCAAGATCGACGTGCTCGAGATCCCGCAGCGTTACTTCTCGACGCACATCGTGATGACGTCGCGCGGCTGCCCCTGGGCCTGCACCTTCTGCGGCGCCGAGACCAGCTGGGGACGCGGCTTCCGCGGACACGGCACGCCCTACGTGCTCGACATGCTCGAGCTCGCGCTCTCGCGTGTCCGCGTCAAGATGCTGCAGATCAAGGACGACACCTTCACCACCAACAAGAAGCGAGTGCTCGAGCTCTGTCGCGGCATCCGCGAGCGCAAGCTGAACTTCTTGTGGAGCTGCGACACGCGCGTCGACGTCCTGAGCGAAGAGCTGCTCTACGAGATGCGACTGGCCGGCTGCCAGCGGCTGAGCCTGGGCGTGGAGTCCGGCTCGCAGCGCATCCTCGACGCCATCGACAAGAAGATCACCAAGGAAGAGATCATCGAGGCGGCGAACATGGCCAAGCGCTACGGCGTGCACGTGCGCTTCTACATGATGCTCGGCAACCGCGGCGAGACGGCCGAGACCTTCCACGAGACGCTCGACTTCTTGCGTGAGGCGCAGCCGCATCAGTACATCTTCAGCTGCCTGTCGGTGTTCCCCGGCACACACGATTTCCACGACGCCGAGAAGGCGGGTTGGCTGAAGCGTGAGGTCTACTTCAGCGGCGATTTCCAGGAGCTCAAGGTGCCGTTCGACGCCTC
>DATLIL010000473.1:0-11747 GCA_035539475.1 Polyangiaceae bacterium | reverse complement strand
GCTCCTTCATGGAGCCCCAATTCGGCACGGACCTCATGGAGCCGTTTCCGCCTTCAACGCGCCATCTCGGCTCGGAGCGCGCGATGAATACGTCGAAGTAGAAACGGCCCTTCGTAGACGAAGGCAGAGTAGAGCTGGACCAACGTAGCACCGGCGCTCAGGCGCTCGCGTACGTCGTGGGCGTTTTCGACACCTCCAACCGAGATCAAGACCAGGCGCTCGCCGGTTCGCGCGCGCACGCGACGCAGGATCGCCAGCGAGCGTTCCCTGAGCGGGCGTCCCGAAAGCCCACCGGCGCCCAGCGCCTCGACCTTGGCCGCGGCAGTGTGCAAGCCGGCCCTGCTCAGCGTGGTGTTACACAGCACGATGCCGTCGAGCCCGAGCTCGAGGGCCATGTCGGTGACCGCGTCGATGTCGGCCTCAGCCAGGTCCGGCGCGATCTTGACGAGCAGCGGGACGCGCCGTGCCGGGCTCACGCGGTCGAGCGCCGTGCGCACCTCACGCAGAAGCGGTCCGAGCTTTTCCACGGCCTGGAGCTCGCGTAGCCCCGGCGTGTTGGGCGAGCTCACGTTGACGACGACGTAGTCGGCGAGAGGCCCGAGCAGCTCGGCCGATGCGACGTAATCGGCGGTGGCCTGCTCCGCAGGAACGATCTTGGTCTTGCCGATGTTGACGCCGATCGGCACGCTGCGCTTGCCCCGCAGGCGCTCGGCCGCGCTCCGAGCCCCGTGGTTGTTGAAGCCCATGCGGTTCAGGAGCGCGCGATCGGCCGGCAAGCGAAACAGCCGTGGTCGAGGATTGCCCGGCTGCGCCTGCGCGGTCACGGTGCCGACCTCGACGTGTCCGAAGCCGAGCGCTGCGAGCGCCTGGTAGACGTCGGCGTCCTTGTCGAAGCCGGCAGCCATGCCCACGGGACCAGGAAACTCGAGCCCCAGCGCACGGACACGAAGCTCGGGCGCGCTTGGCCTCAGCCAGCGCGAGAAGAGCCAGGCCAGGCCGGGAACGACGACGAGCAGCCGCAGCGCGAAGAACGCCAGCCGATGCGCGAGCTCGGCGGGCAGCCAGCGCAAAACGAGGTGAAAGAAAGCGCGGTAAATCAAGCCGCGCGGACGATAGCTACCACCAGGGTTCGACGCAACGCGGAGCCTTGTCGGAGGCAGCAGGAGGCTGGTCCAGGCTGTCCCCGGCCAGCAGCACCTTGATGTGGCTGACGGTGCTGTCGATGCGAGCATTGCCGAGCTCGCCGGCAAGCTCCTTGAGCTCCTGCTCGTCGCAGGTGGTGAAACCGCACTCCACGATCGCACCCTCGCTCTCGCGCACCTTGCCCTCGGCGCTGGCGCAGGCCGTGACAGCTCGCGTGAAGCTGTCCGTGAGCTCGGCCAGGCTCTTGTCCGACAGCGGCTTCTTCTTCACGCGCTCGGCGAACACCGCGAGCTCGCTCCTGTACGCGGCAAACGACTTGGGCAGCACCTGCGACAGGTCGAGTCCGGCGGCGACGTTCAGCGCGCCGGCAGAGATGCTCCCGTCCGTGCCGAGGTCGGCCAGCGGACTCTTCAGCGAGCGACGATGGAAGGCGGCGAACTTCACCGGCTCGAAGATCGTCTTGACGGCTTCGATCTTGGCCTTGGCCAGGCTCCTGAACAGCGGCTCGAGCTCGCTGTCGCGCTGCGCGAGGGCGCTGCGATCGGTGCTGTTGCGCACGGCAAACGCCTCCTTGGTGAGCGCGTCGATCAGCTGAGCACCGAGCTCGGGATCGTACTTGGCGCCCGCGCTGACCTTCTGGCTCACCGTGCCGAGCGCTTCGCCGAGCCGGGCAATACCCGCGCTCGCGCGCGCAGCCATCTCGCCTTGCGCCGCCAGGCTCGGGTAGTTGCGCAAGAAGGCGTCGTCGCTCGGGTGAGCGAAGCGGCCCGTACGCAGGGTGGCCTTCGAGCGACCCGGCTGGCGCTGAAGGATGACGACCTCGCCGTCCGTGCAGTCCCTGCGCAGCGAGAGGTACTCGTTGAGGTCCTTGGCCCGCTCGCCGCAGACGAGCGCGACGATGCCGGAAGCGTCGGCCAGGGTCACGGCAAAGAGGTACGGGTCCAGCGCGCCACCCGCGGCAACGGTGAGCGGCTCGGTCTTCTGCCCGGCGCCGAGGCGGATCGACAGCTCGGCCAGGCCCTCTTCCAGGGCGGGCTGAGCCCCGGAGGCGAGGCAGCGCTTGCGATAGGTGTCCACGCCCGTGAGCGCGTCCTCGCAAGCGAACTTCTGCGCGCAGTTGGCCGCGCCGAGAATGTCGCCGGCCAGACCCTTGCAGCCGCGCTTGTCGAGCTTGACGCTACCGCCGCCGCTGCCAGCGCCGCCGCCTCGTGCTTGCATCACGCGCGTCTCGAGGATGCGCACGACCAGCGGGCTACCCGTCTCGTCCGAGCAGCGGGTGGTCCATTCCTGAGCCTTGTCGGCGCAGGCAGGATCGTCGTTGCAGCCGCGGCTGAGGATGGTTTCGATCTCGCGCATGCAGGGCACGCGCTCGCCGTCCTTGCGTGTGGCGTAGTCGCGCGAGAGTGCGTCCATCTCGTCGAACGACGCGGCGTCCGCCTTCTTGCAGCGGCGGACCCAGTCCTGGCCCAGGCGCGACGCGTAGAGGCAGGCCTCACCCTTGCACTTGCTCTCTTCCTTGAGAGCGGCACGGACGTGCTCGCACTCCGCCTTGACGTCGGCGCTGCCGAGGCCCTTGGTCGCGTAAAGCCACTCGGAGCTCTGCGGGTCGGGCGCGTCATCCACGATTGGCGCGTCGTTCACCGGCTTGGGCGGCGCGGCACCGCACGCGACGAACGACACGACGCTGCTCAGAGCGATGAGGATGACGCCTGCAAACCTGAACTTCACGTTGCCTCCCGATGGCCCACGGCCGGGACAATCCGGCTTAATGTGCCCGCGTCGCTGGGAAATCAAGTCCGGGACCAGTGCCGGGACTTTCACCCTTCCGTCGGGGGTGTAGCGGGGCGTTCAGCGGAGCTTATTCAAGCGCGCCGTCACATCGGCTTCGAAGCGGCGAATATGCTCCAAAACGAGCGCGGCAGGGTCGGCGTCGGCCTCGAGCAGCGGGGTCAGGTCCATGCCCCAGATCACTGCGGAGTGTTGGTCGGTGCCGTGGCTCTCGGAATAGGTGGCGTGAGCCTTGCGCCGACCGGCGGTGCCGAGATCGTAGCGCTTGCCGCCGGCGATCTGCGAATCGAACACGCCCATCAACGCGGCCTGCAGGTTCTCGTGGCCGTCGACCGCCATCAGCACCTTGTCGGAGTCGACGAGCCAGTCGAGATCGCGCCAGACCTCGCAGCCGATCACGCGCTTGGGCCGCTGGCTCGCGGGTAACCGGCGGCACGCCGCGAGCAGCCGCAGCGTCACGGCCACGTGGGTGTCGTGTTTGTCGGCCAGGTTGTGGGTGTAGACGACCTCGGGTCGGCAGGCGTCGAGAATGGCGAACAGATCGTCGGCCACCGCGGGCTGCTTCGCGTCCTTCACCGCCGAGCTCGGATGCGCGAGCAGGAACTGCGCGGCGTACTCGCCGACATAGGCGGCCTTCTTCTGTTCGCGCGCCCGCACGAGCTTCATCTGCTCGTCGCTGTAGTCCTTGTACTCGAGGTCGCGGGGGCTGCCGGCGCCGTCGGTCACCACGACGCCGGTGAACCAGCGCTCCTCCCGCGCGAAGCATTCGAGGATGCCGTGCGCCGCCATGAACTCGAGATCGTCCTGGTGCGCCCCGACCGCGAGGTGAGTCGTCCTGCCCAGCGCTTGCTCGACGGCAAGCGCGTCGGGAACGAAGATTTCGCCTTTGGGGTGTGACAGCCTGACCATGGATTTCCTCACGAACGACGACGCGGGAGGCTCGCTGCGGCGATGGCTTGACCGACGCGGCGCTGCGATTCGTCCGGCAGGTGCAGCTGCACTCGGGCAGCAAGATCGGCGTCTTCGGCCTGCAGCACCGCACGCGCGCGTTCGACGATCAGGTTGCCACCTTCGCCGGAGGTGACGCGGCCGAGCAGCAGCACGTGCTTGAGCGCATAGAAATCGGCGTAGTGGAGCAGGCCGTAGCCGAGGTAGACGCCGATCGTCTCGAAGATGGCGCGAGCGCCGGCGTGGCCCTGCTTGACCAGCTCCTGGACTTCCTTGAGCTTGGCGCCCGGGCTCGCCGTCGCGGTCAGTGTGATGCCAGCGCGCGGCGCCAGGCGGATCACGGCGTCCTGCGAGAAGTAGTTCACGCCCGTCCCGACGTCGCCCGACCACTCGGCGTCGACCGGCGCGCTGCGGCTGTAGTCGATCGGCGCGAAGGCGAGCTCGTTGAGCCAGCCGGTGATCAGACCTTGCGGGTTGACGTAGCCGACGGCCTGGCTCGTGCCCATCGCGATGCCGAGCACCGGTTGGTCCTTGAGCTCCAGCGCACCTGCCAACGCCGTCACGTCGCCGTCGTTGGCGACCTCGATCGGCACGTCGCCCCACTTCTTGGCGATATCGGTGTAGATGCTCTTGATACGGGCGTTGAACTGCTCCTCCGGCACCTTGCGGAAGAGCGAAGCCACCATGGTGCGGTTGTTGACGTAGATGCCCGCCGAGCTCACGCCGATGGCATCGATGCGCGGCAGGTGCTCGGCCGCGCGCCGGATCGAATCGTCGATGCCCTGAAAGTGGTACTCGGCGTCACTCTGGATCTTGGGCTCCCACACCACCTCGCAGGAGAAGACCTCCTTGCCGTCGATCACGGCGGCGACCTTGCGATCGCTACCGCCGGCGTCGAAGCCGATGCGGCAGCCGTCGAGGTGACCGCCGACCGCCGTCGGCTGCTCGAACTCGAGCGGCAAGGCGCCTTCTGCCACGCGATCCACGACGAACTCGGGCTTCTCGTAGACGCGCCTCTGGAAGTCGGCGTCGAAGGCGCGCGCGCCGCCGGGCGCGTAGCTCGCCTGGAGGTGAGCGAACACCTCGTGAGGCCCCGAGATGCTCACCCGGTGGCCACCCTTCTGCCAGAGCAGAAACTTCACGATGCGCTCGACGTAACGCAGGTTGGCCTGAGCCTGCGGATGCGCGGCGGACAGGACGCGCGTGGTGAACACTGCAACCGAGCCATTCTCGCGCTCGAGCGCCAGACCGAGCGGCACGCCGCCGCCGTCCTTCTGCACCGCGCTGCGGAAGGCCTTGTTGCCGAGCCACGCCGGCCGAAACTCGCTGTCGAGTGGAGGCGTGATGGCGGGCGCTTGTTCCAACAGAGTCTCGCTCATGGTTCGGTTCGAGAGGGTGGGGTTGCGCTCGTTCGGGAAGGTGTCCACGACTCTACAATTGCCAGAACGAAACCGCATCGTGGACGCTTTGTCGCTTTTTGCCGGACCCGAGCCATCGAACTGACAAAAACGGTCCATTCAGCGCAGCTGTTTGGACATCATGCGCGAAAGCGTCCCGTAGCCGGCTCCTTCGTAAAAGCGACGCGCGCCCGTGTTGAACTCGTAGACCGAAAGCTCGAGCGTGCTCGCCCCGTGAAGGCGCGCCCAGGATTCGGCCTCGCTGAGCAGGCGCTGTCCGATGCCATGGCTGCGATGCTCCTCGGCCACGACGAGATCGCTCACCACCGCGGTGAGTCGCGGAACGAAGAGCGGGATGGCGGGCGCCTCGTAGACCGCGACGTGCACGAGACCAGTGAGACGCCCTTCGAGCTCCGCGACCAGGAACACCTGGTGCGGGCTGGCGAGCACCTGCTCCAGGTAGTCCAGGGCGCGAGGCGGTTGTCCCGGTGAGCGAAACCTCTCCGGATGATTGTCGATATGAATCGCGTCGACCTCCGCAAAGAGGGCCGCCATGGCATGGAAGTCTCGGGTCGTCGCCAGGCGCACGCAGAGCGTCATCGGGCAGAAAGCGTCGCCCGAAACCGTGAGCCCCCGCAAGGCGTGATCAGCCGCTGGTACGCTCGAGCAGCCGATCCAGGCAGCGCTTGCCGTCGGGCCATTGACCGAGACCGGAAGCGGCATTGATGTGCCCGATGTCGCCGGCGTCGACGAACTCCGCTCCCCAGGCCCCGGCGAGCTCCCTGGCGCGTGAAAACGCGACATAGGGGTCGTTACGGCTGGCGACCACGGTGCTCGGAAACGGCAGCGGAAGCAGCGGCAATGGCGCGAAGCTCCGCGTCTCCGGGGGCGTGTGCTCACACGAGTCGACGTCGGCCGGGGCGACCAGCAGCGCCCCCCGGATGCACGCGCCCGGATTGCCGTAGCGCGCCGCGAACTGCACCACGAGGGAGCAGCTGAGACTGTGGGCCAGCAGGATGGTCGGGGTCGGCGCCGCGCTCACCGCAGCCTCGAGAGCCGCGAGCCATTCGGAGAGCTCGGGCTGATCCCAGCTCCGCTGTCGAACGCGAACGAAGGTGGGCCATTCGTTCTCCCACCGGCTTTGCCAGTGCTCGGGACCGGAGTCGCCGAGTCCGGGCAAGACGAGAATGGTCGGAGCTGTCATGACGACTCGAGCGCGCTCATGGTGCGAACCTCGAAACCACTAACCCAGTGGCACACTGTGCGCCATTGAGTTCGGCACAACCACGCTTGAAACCTCATAGTCTGTGCCGGAAACACCGCCAAACGCCTGGCATCGATGTTGCTCTCGTTCGCCGACCATGAACGAGCGCACCCTCCACCGGTTGTTTCAGAGCATCGTCCTTACTTCACTTCCTCTCGTCGCTTGCGGCTCGTCCGATGGCGGCGACATCGACGGCTCGGGCGGCACGTCGACCGCAGGCAGCAGCAGCAGCAAGGGCGGTAGCACCGCCAAAGGCGGCTCGAGCAGCGGTGGCTCGAGCAACGGCGGCACGGAAAGCGCGGGCTCGAGCGCAGGCGGCAGTACCAGCGGCGGAGCCGCGGGAAGCGGGACTGGCGGCACGACCACGGCGGGCTCGGGCGGAACCGAAGGCGGCAGCGGCGGCACCGGGGGTGGGCTCACCTGTACCGGCAACGTTGGTGACTGCTTCACGCTGAAGCAGTCAACGGTCGCCCGCAGCTGCATGGACGATCCCACCCTGGCTCCGACCTCCGACCAGTGCAACGCGTTCTGCGGCACAACCGGCGATCCGCTGGCAGGAGGCTGCATCGTCGCGAGCTACGACGATGAGAGCATCGTGATCGATTGTTACCCCTGCGCCGCCGTTGGACGGCGTCCAGCGGGCTTCAGCGGAGGCGGCTGCGGTGAGCGGACGCTCGGCGGCGAGCTCGCCAACATCGCGCTGCTCGAGGCCGTCAGCGTGCAGGCCTTTGGTGGCCTCCGCCGCGAGCTCGCTGCTCTGGGTGCGCCGCGTACCCTCTTGCGAGGGCTGAGCCGCGCACGACGCGACGAGGTCCGCCACGCTCGCCGCACGCGAGCCCTGGCGCGCCGCTTCGGCGGCCAGGTGCGCAAAACTCCCGCGCTCACGGCGCCGGTGCGCTCGCTCGAGGCCATCGCGCTGGAGAACATGGTCGAGGGCTGCGTGCGCGAGACGTTCGGCGCGCTCGTTGCTCACTACCAGTCGTCACACGCGCGCGACCCGGAGCTCCGCGGCGCGCTCGCTCGCATCGCTCGCGACGAGACGCGCCACGCCGCCCTGAGCTGGGAGCTGCATGCGTGGCTCGAGCGCCGTCTGGATCGTTCGGCCCGCGCCCGCGTCGAGCAAGCACGGCGAGATGCCGCCGAGCGACTCTACGCCGAGCTCGCCACGCCCGCGGCCGACGATCCGGAGAACCTGGCTGGCTTCCCGGCGCCGGACACGGCGCGCTCGCTGTTCCGTCAGGCCTGCCCGGCGCTCTGGGCCTGAGGCGCTCTTCAGCCCGCGAGGCCATGCATGTGCATGGTCGACTCGAGCACCGTGAACTGCTGACCCTGACGCGTCCCGAGCAAGCGCATCTTGGCGTCGCCGTGAGCGTTCAGCACGTGGCTATGGCAGGCGAAGTGAAACTGGCCCGACTCGGCCTCGAGCGGCACGCCGGAGACGTGGAAGATCGGCTCCGGCACGCCTTCCTTGAGGTACTCGACGTCGAGGCGCTCGAGCCCCGACAGCTGCGCTTCGTCGAGTGAGACGCGGAAAACGTGGATGGTGTGCGGCCGCAGGTGCACCGTGATCTCGTCGGTCGTGACATCGACCACGGTGGCCTTGTTTCCGAGCGCGGCCAGCTGCTCGGTCGTGAGGAAGGGCCGCGGCAGCTCGCTCGCGGTGTCACCCAGCGTTTGCAGGTCGTCGGCCCAAACCTCCGCGTTCTTGCCGCAGCTCGGGCAAACGAAGAGGTGCTCTTCGAGGCTCTCTTGCTCCGCGCTCGGCAGATCGCCGAACCAGTAGTCGACGAAGCGCTCGAACGACAGCGGAGACGCGCAAGCCTGACTGCTCATGGTCCTTCCTCCCAGCCGAGGGCGGCCCGCATCTTGGCCAGCGCCCGATGGCGCATCACGCGCACGTTGGCGGCCGTCGTGCCGATGGCGCGCGCGATCTCTTCGGCGCTGCGATCGGCGGAGAATGTTTCGTTGACGATCTGTCGCTCGCGGCCTGACAGCGGCCCAAACGCGAACACGACGCGATCGATGTCGATGCGTTTGTCCTCGCTCGGGTTGGTCGTCGTTGGATCGAGTCCGACGAGCTCCTCGCACAGCGCCGAGCGACGAGCTTCGCTGCGATAGGTGTCGGCGATGCGGCGGCGGCAGGTGGAGAGCACGTAGGGGCCGACGAGGTCCGGGCGCTCGATCCGTCCCTCGCGCAGGGCGACGACGACCGAGGCCAGCACCTCCTGCACCACGTCGTCCGCGGCGCTGCGATCACGGAGGTGACGCAGGGCGATGGCCCTGACGCGCGGGCCGAACTCCCGGCAGACCTCGGCCTCGCCAGGAAAGCCGTCCATGGCCTGGTCGGAACCAGGAGGACGCGGCGCGGCCGGGCTGGGGCTCACGTTCCAACGATAAACCAGGCCTCGAGACAAAAAAACTCCTCCGCGCCGTAAGCCTTGTAACGGCCCGGCCCCCTCGAGCGACCCCTAGGCATGAAAGCCATCGTGAAGTGGGTGTTCATCCCGGTAGGTACGCTCGCGGCCCTGATCGGCAGCGGCGCCGGCTATCTGTTCGCGGCGTTTCCCAAGACGGAAGCTCCGCCGGCGACCAAGGTCGCGTCGACGCCGGAGCTCGTGCAGCGCGGCGAGTACCTGGCCAACCACGTCACGGTCTGCGTCGACTGCCACGCCGAGCGTGACTGGAGCCGCTTCTCCGGTCCGCCCAAATCGGGAACGTTGGGCCACGGCGGTGAGCATTTCACGCGCGAGATGGGCCTGCCCGGCGACTTCTATTCGAAGAACATCACGCCCGGCGGCGTCGGCGAGTGGAGCGACGGCGAGCTGATCCGCGCCATCACCACCGGCGTGTCGCGAGACGGGCGCGCCATGTTCCCGATCATGCCGTACAGCTACTTCCGCCACCTCTGCGAGCCGGACCTTCACGCCATCATCGCCTACGTCCGCACGCTACCGTCGTCGGACAAGAAGCACGCGGACACGGTGCTCGACTTCCCGGTCAATCTCATCGTGCGCACGATGCCCCAGGCCGCCGAGCCCTGGTCCTGTCCGAAGCCCGGAACCGCCGATCACGGCAAGTACCTCACGACCATCGCTGGCTGCCCCGAGTGTCACACCAAGCAAGACAAGGGCAAGGTCGTGGGTGAACCCTTTGCGGGCGGCTGGCGCTTTCCTCTACCCACGGGCGGCCACATCACGAGCAAGAACATCACGCCCGATCCCGAGACGGGCATCGGCAAGTGGACGAAGGAGCAGTTCGTCGCGACCTTCCAGAGCCGCGGCAAGCCCGAGGGCGCCTTCGCCGTCAAACCCGGCGAACGCCAGACGCTGATGCCGTGGAACATGTTCGGCGGCATGAGCGCCGAAGATCTCGGCGCGATCTACGACTACCTGCGCACGGTTCCGGCGGTGAAGAACCAGGTGCCCGACTTCGAGCCGAAGTGAGTGCGCCATTCAGTGCCGACTGCTAGTCTGGCGGCAAGGTGGCGCACTCATGAATCGGCTGAAGTGGGGACTCTTGCTCGTCGCTGCTGCGTGCGGCGGAAAGACCATCGAGGATCCACCCGACGGAGACGACGATGGCAATCCGGCCGTCCCCGTCCCCACTTCCACGCCGCCCTCCGGAACGGGCGGCACGACGGGCTCGCCCCCTCCGCCGAGCACCGCCGGTACCGTCGCCGTGGGCGGCAGCGTCGGAACTGGCGGTAGCGTTGCGGTCGGCAAGGGCGGCAGCTACGGCAAGGGCGGCAGCCCCGCTTCTGGAGGCTACGGCGGCATACCGTACGACTACGCCGAGTACGGCCTCTGCGACGGCGTTGCGCTACTGCCGCCGGTCGACTGGATCGACGGTGCCAGCGGACCCGCCGAGATCAGCGCAGCGATCATCGGCGACTGGATTGGTCACGCGATGTCGCCGTGGGGTGAATGGGACGTCGAGTTCTCCTTCCACCAGGACGGCAACTACTCCGCTTATCCACTGACTCCGGACGCCATCGCCCTCTACTACGGGACGGATCTCGACTCTCCGCTCAAGCGCTGGTGGCTCACCGGTGCCGGTCCGGTGAAAGGCGCCTTCGGCGAGATCGACATCGTCTTCGACGACGGAGGGACGTTCACGGAGTCGGGGTACCAGGGCTACCTCGATTGCGTGCACACCGACGCGGCCAGTGACCGCCTGCGCTTCGAGTTCTGGTACGACTCCGAGGGCCCGAGGGGCCCCTTCGTCTACGACCTGCAGCGCTTGTGAAGAGGCTCTCAGTACGGCTTGCCGGGGATGTTGACCTCGACCGAATAGAGGCTGGCGTCGTTGCCGAGGTGCGAGATGTAAAGCGTCTTGCGCTCGGGTCCGCCGAAGGCAACGTTCGTCGTGCCGTTGCTGATCGGCAGAGAAATGCTGTCGATCTCCGCACCCGTGGGATCGAGGACCACGACGCCCTGACCCGACGTGATGTAGAGGTTGCCGGCGCAGTCGAGGCCCATGCCGTCACCGCCCGGCGCGCCGGGAACGACCGTACCGGCGTCGGGTGTGCCGCCGGCGTCGAGTGCGTACTTCTTGAGCCCGTTCGGATACGTGACGAAGAGCGACATCTCGTCGAGCGAGAGCGTCACGCCGTTGGGTTGATCGAGGCTGTCGTCGATTGACGTGGCGGTACTGCCGCCTGGCGCGATGCGATAGACGCGGGTCTCTCCGCCTTGCGGGTCGTCGCCAGGCTGCTGGTAGTCAGGATCGGAAAAGTAGACGTTACCGTCGCTGCGGATGGCTAGATCGTTGGGCGAGTTGAAGCGGTTGCCCTCGTACGTCGTGACAACGGGCGTGACATTGCCGGGGTCGAGCAGATCGAGCTTGGAAATGGAGCCGTCGGCGTGGCGCGTCGCGTACAGCACACCCGCGCCGTCGACTGCGAGCCCGTTCGATCCGATCTCCGGGAACGGCACGGTCACCATGCCGTCCTGAATTTTCAAGATACGCGCCTTGGGCGGCGCACCCACGACCGTGATGTGCGAGACGTAGAGCGCGCCATCGATCCAGACTGGACCTTCGATGTTGTGCCAGCCGTTCTCCTCGTAGTTGTCGTCCGGAGGTACGCCGGCAACCTGCGCGGCCTCTGCATCGTCGGGTATCGGATTCGTGTCGAAAGGTCCCACCGGACACTGCCAGGCGCCTGGTGCTCCGCCGCTGCCGCCCGTACCAGCCGTACCCGCGCTGCC
>DATLIL010000472.1:0-2837 GCA_035539475.1 Polyangiaceae bacterium | reverse complement strand
AACGCGAATCATCCCGGGTTGGGGGGCGAGTACATGACGGCAGAGCTGGATGCCTGGAAATTGCGGGCGAGTGGCGAGCGATTCCACTATGGTGGCCGGCTACCATGTCTCGCGTAAACGCCTTGCGGCTCGCTGTCATTGCCGCGCTTGCCGCTGGTTGTGCCCGTGGCCCCAACGTCACGACGGATCAGCTGCCGCTCAGACGCGTGGTCGTTTACCGCAACGGCGTTGGGTACTTCGAACGTGCCGGCAATGTTGATGCCGACAGGGTGACATTCAAGATGCGCCCGCGGATGGTCGGCGACTTTTTGGCGACGCTCGCCATCGTCGAACACGGCGGCAGCTCAGTGCGTTCGGCATCGTTCCCCATCGAAGTTGAAGAAGACGTCGATCCGAACGCGCCTGATCCGGCGTTCATCGGCATGCTCGAAGCGTGGAAGGAGCCGGATCCGCGGAAGGCTCGCCGAAAGTTGAGGGAGGTGGTGCTGCGCCTCGACGGCAACGAACACGACCTCGCGATCGGCTACGTGGCGGCCACACCCGTCTGGCGGCCATCCTACCGTGCCGTGGTGCACGAAGGAGGAAAGGTAGAGCTTCAGGCGTGGGGAATCGTCCAGAACCTCTCGGGCGAAGACTGGAATGACGTCGAGCTCGCCCTGGTCGCGGGGGCACCGCTCGCCTTCGAGTCGACCCTCGGAGACCCGGTGACACCGGATCGGCCGGTCGTTACCGACAGTGGCGAGGTCATTGCCGCCATGCCCGAGGGACTCACCTCGCTCGATGAAGCCAAAGGTGGGGCCGTGGACCGCGTTGGCGGCGAAGTCGAAGCGGTACCGGCAGAAGCCGCGGCGGAACCCGAAGAGGGTTACGGCTACCAATTCGGTGACGACGAGAAGCCAGCAGCCTCGAAAAAGGACTCCAGACGTGTGAAGGCCGGCTCCGGGACTGGTTCTGGGCCTGGACGTGCCGCCGGCGCACCCCCACCTCCGCCCGCGGCCGCTCCAGCCCCGAAACCGGTGAGCGCACCTCGAAAGGAGGCCGTCAGTCCGCCCCGACGCATGAGCGCCCTCGCTGCAGTGGCAGTCGAAGCCGGCACTACGCGGTACGACCTCCCGGGAAGGGTCAGTATTCCGGATGAGAGTGCGACGATGGTGCTGCTTTTGAGCCGTCGTGTGAGTGGAGAGGCCGTCTACCTGTTCGCTCCCGACGGGGGCGTTCCGGATTCCGCGTCTCATCCGTTTCGCGTCGTGCGCTTCACCAACGAAACGCCTGGTCTGCTCGAACGGGGGCCCATCGCTGTCTTCGAAAAGGGTGCCTTCCTGGGACAGGGATTGCTCGAGCCCTTGCCAACGCGAGGCACGGCGACCGTGCCGTTCTCACTGGAGCGAGGCCTCGCCGTTGAAAGCGACCGCGACTCCACGCAGCTCGGCGCGCGGCTCTTCAAGATCGAGGCGAGCGAGCTCACGATCGAGCGCGACAGCGTCACCAAGACGCTCTACCGCATCAAGAACGGCACGGACCGCAAGGTCAAGGTGGTGGTCCGGCACTCGCGCATTCACGGCTCGCGCTTGTACGGTCCCCCAACGGGCACGGAGGACAACGTCGGGACGGGCATCGCCCTCGTCCCGGCGGACGTCCGGGCCGCGGGGAAGACGGAGCTCACGGTCGACGAACGGCTGGCCGTGCAGCAGCGTGTCGACTGGTTGAGTCCTCTGGCGGACGAGGCGGTCAAGGCCTACCTGGCTGACACCCGAGCCGATCGGACGGTAGCGGCCAAGCTGACGGATGCCTGGGCCATCCGCGAACGCCTGCGTTTAGCGAGCGACGAGCAGGACAAACTCGCCAGCGAACAGGGCGAGCTGGAGAAGGCCTCCCGCGAGACCCGCCTGTCGCTGGACGCCATCGAGAAGAACAACCAGGCCGCGGATCTTCGCGCCAAGTTGACCAAGCGCCTCGGAGAGCTCCAGAACCGTCTGGATCAAATAACCAAGCGTATGGTGGAGGTCAGGCTGTCAGTTCAGGAGCAGCAGGTGCGTTTCCGCGATTCGATTCGGGAGCTGAAGCTTACAGCGCCCCTTCCGGCCCGCTGACCTTTCGGTTGACAGCTCGCGCGCTCTGCGTCACAAAACGCCGAAATGATTGAGCCCGATCGGATCCGAGAGCTACTTCAGGAGGCGTTCCCGGGAGGGGAGGTGGATCTCGTCGATTTGACGGGGACGAAGGACCACTTTCAGGCGCGGGTCGTTTCGGACCGCTTCGCGGGGCGCTCGCTCGTCGAGCAGCACCAGCTCGTCTACCAGGCGCTCGGCGACGCGATGAACGGACCGATCCACGCTCTTGCGCTGAAGACATATACACCCGAGGCCTGGGCCAAGGTTGGAGGACGCTGATGGACGAAGCATTGCGAGATCGCATCAAAGGCACGCTCGAAGGGCACCGCGTGGTGCTGTTCATGAAGGGCAACAGGAACTTCCCGGCCTGCGGATTCTCCGCGCAGGTGGTGGGCATCCTGAAGAAGCACGGCGCCGAGTTCGCCGACGTGAACATCCTCGCCGATGCCGAGCTGCGGCAGGGGCTGAAGGAATACTCGAGCTGGCCGACCTACCCTCAGCTCTACGTCGACGGGAAGCTCGTCGGCGGGTGCGACATCGTCACCAGCTTGAGCGAGAGCGGCGAGCTGCGAGCGCTATTGGCGGGCGGCGCCGGGTCGAACGGCTGAGCCCGCGTGGCTCGCCCGCTTTTTCTGCTCAGCAACGACGACGGTTATCGCGCGGCGGGGCTGAACGCCTTGCGGTTGGCGTTGCTCGAGCATGGGGACGTCGTCGTTTGTGCTCCTG
>DATLIL010000471.1:0-2304 GCA_035539475.1 Polyangiaceae bacterium | reverse complement strand
GTCCGCGCCGGCGCCTGCGGTCGTGCAAGCGCCGCCCGCCCCGCCGGCCTTTCCCGGTGTCAGCTGCGCCGACGCGAACGCTGCGGCGCAGCTGCGCTTTTTTGCCTGCACCAACGACTGTGCCGTCCACGACGCCGCCGCGTGCGAAACGCTCGGCGATCTCCATGCCGTCGAGGAGGGGCTCGCCGAGCCCGTGTGGTCGGCCGGTGCGTGTCTGCGCGCCTGGAACGACGCTTGCGAGCTCAGCGCCGCCGGGGCCTGCGTCAAACGCGACCGCTTGAGCGCGTCACTCGCCGAGCGTTGCCGCAAGAAGCCGGGAGAGGCCTGCGTCGTCGAGGGGCACGCCGTGCACGAGCTCCGCGGTGAGGCCGGCCAGGAAGAGGCGGACCGGCTGTTCCTCGAGGCGTGCAACGCTGGCTTCGCCGAGGGCTGCGTCGCGAGCGGGGAGCTGCACATGAGCTGGGAGCCCCGCGCCGGGCACCAGGCGCGAGCGGAACGCGCCTACCAGCGCGGCTGCTGGCTCGGTGCCGCGTCGGGCTGCTGCTCGCTGATTTCCATCTACGAGAGCCGCGGCGATCAGCGCGCCGCGAACGCCGTCGTCAAGCAGGCCGAGCGCATTGGCGGCGCGGGCTGCGGGCACGGCGGCCCCTTGCCGGTCAGCGCACCGCGCGCGCGGGTCAAGGTGAACCTGGCGCCCGCCGACGCCAAGAAGCTGACCGTGGAGGAGCGAGCGATGCTTCAGCGAACGCTGATGGCCAGAGGCGCTTACTGCTACGACAAGTCCGCGCCGGAAGTGCGCTTCAGCGGCAAGGTGCGCCTGAGTCTGGAGTTCGGTGTCGAAGGAGCCGTCACCACCTCGAGCGTCAGCGCGGAGAACGAGCCGCCGCAGGCTCTGCTCGACTGCCTGCGGGCTGCGAGCGCTCGTCTGGCATTGCCGCGCGCCGGAACGCCGCGCAGCCTGGCGCCAGTGCTGGAGCTCGGCCCGCCCAGGCCGTGAGCCGGCTCAGAGCTCGAACTTCAAGCCTTCGCGCGCGACCACGAGCTCGGTCTTGGGCGCGCGCTCGGCGAGGTACGCCTTGCCGCTCTGTCCGATGCCGTCGAGTGCTTCGTCGGTGCGATCCGGATCGTGGTGGAACAGCACCAGCTGCTTGGGCTTGGCGTACTGGCCGAGCTTGAACACGTCGTCGACGACCGAGTGACCCCAGCCGTGTTTGTGCGGCATGTCCGACGACAGGTACTGCGAGTCGTGGATCAAGATGTCGACGCCGTCGGAGAAGCGGGCGAGGTCCTCGGCGCTGACCACCTGCTTGCTCGCGCTGAGCTCGTTGTCGGTCAGGTAGGCGATCGAGGAGCCGTCCTCGTCCTGGATGCGGAAGCCCTGTGCCCCGCCGGGGTGATTGAGCGGAATGCGCCGCACCCGAGCCGAGCCGATGCGCCACTCGGGTCCTTCGGGGCGAGCAGCCTCGACCTTGGCGGGAATGTCTTCGACCGTCACCGGGAAGTGGATGTTGTCGAAGATGTTGCGCTGAAAGCGCTCCTGCGCGTCGTTTGCCAGTGGGTACACCAGAAGGTGGTTCTGCTTGCTCCACAGCGGCGCGAAGAACGGCAACCCCATCACGTGGTCCCAGTGCGTGTGCGACAGCAACAGGTGCACGGGCGTCGGGCGTCCCTCGCGCAGCAGCGCGTTACCCAGGTCGCGCATCCCCGTTCCGGCATCGAGCACGATCGTCGAGCCGTCCATCAGCTGGACTTCGACACAGGAGGTGTTCCCTCCGTAGCGTGCCGTGTGTGGCCCTGGAGCCGGAACCGAGCCCCGAACTCCGTAGAACGTGACGCGCATTAGCCCGCCCACTCTAGCAGGCCGGTCCAGAGCCCTTCAATCGAGGTCGTTTCCCCCAGGGTCGATTGCCGCCGAGCGGGAGGGGGCCCAAACTCGGGGTCGTGGCAGCCTTGGAAAACCGGGACCCGGCGGTTGCCGGCCGTTTTTACCCCGGCGACCCCGAGGTTTTGGCCCGGGAAATAGCCGCGCTTTCTCGCATCAGCGCCGGGGACCGAGCCGTCCGGCCGGCGCTCGGCGTCATGGTCCCGCACGCCGGATACGTCTACAGCGGGGCCATCGCGGGGCAGACGTTCGCGTCGCTGCAGCCGGTTTCCCGAGCGCTCTGCATGGCGCCGAACCATACGGGGCGCGGCGCCAAGCGAGCACTGTTTTCAGGCGCGGGCTTTCGCTTGCCGGGCGGCGACGTGCTCGTCGACCAGGAGCTCACCGGCGCGCTGCTCGCCGGGGCCGGGCTCTCGCCGGAC
>DATLIL010000470.1:0-6026 GCA_035539475.1 Polyangiaceae bacterium | reverse complement strand
CTTGATCAGCGGCACGTCGCTGTCGCTCGCGCGTTCGTCGGCGCCGCCCGGCACCGGGGTCGCGACCAGCACGTTCTCCGGCTTGATGTCGCGGTGGATCACGCCGAGCCCGTGCGCGTGATCCACTGCCGCCGCGATCTCGACGCCGATGATGGCGGCGATCTCGGGTGGCAGATACTCGTGGCTGGCGATCAGCTTGCGCAGGGTCGTGCCGCGCACGAGCTCGACCACCAGGTAGCGCTCGTCGTCACCCGCGTCGGAGACGTCGTACACCTCGACGATGTTCGGGTGGCGCAGCTTGGCGACGGCGCGCGCCTCGCTGACGAAGCGCCGGGCCACCTCCTGGTTCTCACGCAGGTGGCGGTGGATGATCTTGACCGCGACTTCACGGGCCAACCGGCGGTCGCGCGCTCGGTACACGGTGGCCATGCCACCATGCCCAATCTCCTCGAGCAGCTCGTACTTCTCGAGCTCCGGCTTGCTCTCGAGCGCTGCGGCCAGCCAGCTACCCTCCCGCCCCGGGCGACGCTGGCGCGTGGCGCCTAACTAGGCGTCGCTCCTCATGGCAGCTGCTCCACACGGACCGCATTCGTCGCTCCTCGAACGCCCACCCGGGCGCCGTACACCATAACAAACCGCTCGCCGGACTTCACCAGCCCGTTGTCGGTCAGGAAGTGGCTGATGTCGCGCACCTGGTCCTCCAGGGCCTGGTTGGGCGTGACCAGGGACCGGGGCGCAACGCCCCAGTGTAGCGCGAGCTGGCGAAGGGTGCGCTCATCCGAAGAGAAGGCGAAAATCGGCACGTTTGGCCGGGCTTTCGAGACCAGCCGGGCCGTCACCCCCGACTCGGTCAGGGTGATGACCAGCTTGGCTCCGACCTCCCGGGCGATGGCGCAGGCCGCGTGGGCGATGGAATCCGGGGTCGTGTGGTCCGGCTCGGAGGCCACCGGGGCGAAGAAGCGGCTGCCCTCGGCCTGGCGGATGATGCGGTCCATCATGCGGACGGCCTGGATCGGGAACTTGCCGGTGGCGCTCTCGGCCGAGAGCATGACGGCGTCGGCGCCCCCGAACACGGCGTGGGCCACGTCGCTCGCCTCGGCGCGGGTCGGACGCGGCGACTCGACCATCGACTGCAGCATCTCGGTCGCCACGATCACGGGCTTCCGGTGAATGCGGCAGGTGCCGATGATCTGCTTCTGGATCACGGGCACCGTCTCGGGCGGTAGCTCCACACCGAGGTCGCCGCGCGCCACCATGGCCGCGTCCGCGGTGCGCACGATCGAGTCGAGCCGCTCCACGGCAGTCGGCGTCTCGATCTTGGCGATGATCGGCGTCGGGCGTCCCTTGCGCTCGCAGATCTCACGCAGCTCCTGCACCTCTTCGGCGCGGCGCACGAACGAGAGCGCCAGGTAGTCGACGCCCACCTCCAGACCGAAGTCGAGATCCTTCTTGTCCTTCTCCGTCAGCGCGTTCAGACGCAGGCTGCCCGACGGCAGGTTCACGCCCATGCGCGCGCGCATCGGGCCGCCGTGCTCGACGCGGGCCTGCACGACCTCACCCTTGATGCCGACCACGCGCAGCTCGACCTGGCCGTCGGAGAGCAGGATGCGATCGTCGAGGTGAACGTCGCGCGCCAAGCCATCGTAGCTGATGGCGATGGTGCGCTCGTCGCCGGCGTCGCCGGAGATGAGATCGACGACGTCGCCCGACGCGAGCGCGACGGGACCGGTCTTGCCGGTGCGGATCTTGGGGCCGCACAGATCCTGGAGAATGGCGACGTACTTGCCGATCGCTGCGCTCTCAGCGCGCACCATCTCGAGTCGCTTGAAGTGCTCTTCATGGCTGCCGTGCGAGAAGTTGAGCCGGGCGACATCCATGCCGGCTTCGATCAATCCACGGATGTTTTCACGGCTCTCGACAGCGGGGCCGATGGTGCAAACGATTTTGGCACGGCGTGCGATCATGGCTTTCAGCTTCGGGTAGTGGCCGCTGGAACGGCCGGCACCGACGTTTTGCTACGAACGGCGTTGCGCTGTCCAGCATGCCACATGGCTGACGTCCCGGCATAGGCGCGCAGACTCCTTCGCGCTGCTCTCCTTCTGACAAAAGTGTTCGAGGGTAACGCCTGCGGTTTCGTGTTAAGCCCCGCGTCATGACCGGCTTTCGACGCGATGCGCAAGGCAGCGCAAACCTCGGTGGCGTCCGCCTTTCCGAGCTGCGGAGGAGCTCCGGCCAGGGCACGCCGGCCTATTTCTACGATCTGGACGCCATGGCCGAGAACGCCCGCGAGCTCGTCGCGGCCTTTTCCGGGCGCAAGGGCTTGGTCGCGTACGCAGTGAAGGCCAACACCGCGGGCACGGTCGTGCGGACGCTGGCGGCCGCCGGTACGGGGGCTGACGTGGTCTCGGGCGCCGAGCTCGAGGTCGCCCTGGGCGCGGGCATCGAACCCGCACGGATTGTGATGAGCGGCGTCGCCAAGGCCGACTGGGAGATCGATCTGGCGCTCGGCCACGGGATCCGAGCCCTGCAGCTCGAGAGCATCGAAGAGATCCGACGCGTGGCGGCACGCGCCCGCGCCAGCGGGAAGGTCGCGCGCGTTTCGCTGCGCATCAACCCCGGCGTCGAGATCGACTCACATTCTCACATTGCGACCGGTCACGACGAGGCCAAGTTCGGCATCCACCGCAACGACCTCGGCGCCGCCTGGTCGGCCGTGGACGGTGAGGGGGGCGCGCTCACACCGGTCGGTGTCTCCGTGCACGTGGGCTCGATGATGAGCGAGCCGTCGCCGTACCTCGCCGCGGCCCGCACCGTGTGCGAGATCGCGCGCGCGCGGCGAGCCGCCGGAAAGCGACTCGAGTACGTGGACTTCGGCGGTGGCTTCGGCATCGACTACGGCGGCAAGCCGAGCGAACGGCCTTCCGCCTTCGTGCGCGCGGCGTTCGCGCTCGTCGACGAGCTCGAGCTCGCCGATCACGAGCTCGTGGTCGAGCCCGGCCGCTCGCTGGTGGCGCCGTACGGCGTGCTCGTCGCCAGCGTGCTGCAGAGCAAACAGAGCGGCGAGCGGCGCTGGGTGATGATCGACGCCGGGATGAACGATCTCATCCGCCCGGCCCTCTACGGCGCCAAGCATCGCATCGAGCCGCTCGAGCGCGCTCCCTCCGCGCCGAGCTGGCGCGTGGTCGGGCCGGTGTGCGAGAGCTCCGACGACTTCGGCGAGCACCCGCTCGGCGAGGCCGTGCCGGACGCGGTCGTGATCCGTGACGCCGGCGCTTACGGCTTCACCATGGCCAGCGAATACAACGGCCGCCCGCTGCCCGCCGAAGTGTTCGTCTCCGGCGGCGCCGTCACGAAGGTGAGCCCGAGCCCGGGCCGCGCCGCCTGGGTCAAGCGCCGCCTCGAGGCCTAGCCCGAGCGCACTTCGAAGCAGCGTAATCACGCGCCTGGGGCTGCGGGCCAGGAGTCTTGCCCAGCGCCGATGGCGAGGCTCGCGACGCCGCGGCGCGCGGTTTGGCGCACGTTGACAGTGTGGGGGGCGAGACGAAACCTCGTGCCTCGCTCGAGTCCTATTTCGACTTCGGGCCGTGGAATGCACACCACAAGAAGGAGTGATCGCTTCGGCGCAGCGGCGCTGCTCGGCGTCGTGTTCACGCTCGCCGGCTGCTCCGTTGGTCCGAATTTCAGCAAGCGCGACGCGACGGTGCCGGTCAGCAAGACCTGGCGCCAGCGCGACCCGCGCATCGCCACGCAGGCAGCGGCGGAGAGTAAGTGGTGGAAGGGGTTCAACGATCCGGCGCTCGACCGCCTGATCGAGCTCGCCTACGCGCAGAACCTGCCGCTGCAGATCGCCGGCCTGAGGATCGTGGAAGCCCGCGCCCAGCTGGCCGTCGCCGTCGGTGCCCAGTACCCGCAACAGCAGCAATTCAGCGGCAGGGCTCTCGCGGTGCAGCTCAGCCAGGGCCAGCCCAACGTCATCGGTTTCGACCGCAACTTCTTCGACTACCAGCTCGGCTTCGACGCCAACTGGGAGCTCGACCTCTGGGGCAAGTTTCGGCGCGGCGTCGAAGCGGAGTCCGCCAACCTGCTCGCGTCGGTAGCGGACTACCACTCGGCGCTGGTCTCCCTCACGGCGGAGGTTGCGCGAACGTACGCCGTCGTCCGTACCTTCGAGGTGCTGATCGAACAGGCGCGAGAAAACGCCAGGCTCCAGGAAGAGGGGCTCCGCATCGCCGATGCCCGCTTTCGTAACGGCGCAACGTCGGAGCTCGACGTTGCCCAGGCCACGACCCTGCTCGAGAGTACTCGCGCGTCCATCCCCGAGCTCGAGGTGAGCCTGCATCAGGCGCGGAACGCCCTGAGCACCTTGGTCGGGCAACGCGCGGGTGCCGTCGACACACTGCTCGTGGGGCCGAAGCAGATCCCGACGGCGCCGCCGACCGTCGCGGTCAGCGTTCCCGCCGAGATGCTGCGGCGCCGGCCCGACATTCGCAGCGCCGAGCTCCTCGCCGCCGCGCAGTGCGCTCGCATCGGCATCGCCAAGGCCGAGCTCTACCCCAGTTTTTCGCTGTTCGGCACGGTCGGCCTCAGGGCGAGCAACAGCGGGGGCGATGCGAGGAACCTGTTCTCTTCGGACAGCCTCTACTACGCCGTGGGCCCGCAGCTGAACTGGCCTTTCCTCAACTACGGCCGCCTGAAGAACAACGTGCGGGTTCAGGACGCACGCTTTCAGCAGCTGCTCGTCAACTACCGGAACACGGTGCTGCAGGCAGCCCAGGAGGTCGAGGACGCGCTGAGCGGCTTCGTCAACGCCCACGAGTCGTCGATGTTCAACGAACGCTCCGTCCAGGCTGCGCGACGAGCGAGCGAGCTTGCCATGATCGAATACCAGGAGGGAGCGGTGGACTACCAGCGCGTGCTCGACGCGCAGCGTTTCCTCCTGCAACAGGAGAACAACCTCGCCCGCGCGCGCTCCTCCATCGCCATCAACCTGGTCGCTGTTTACAAGGCGCTCGGCGGCGGCTGGGAGCTGCGCCAGGGTCAGCCGATCGTGCCCGAGCGCATCCAGCAGGAGATGAAGGAACGGACTGACTGGGGCGATCTGGTGAACGAGCCGAGCTCGCCGGAAACCAAGCAGAAATTACCTCGGGGAAGGCCCTAGGGAGTCCGCCATGCCGAAGAAGGTCTCGAAGAAGGCTCTCAAGTGGATCGCCGTCGCCGTGATCGGCGCCGCGATCCTCGTGTTCGGTGGCTTCAAGTACTGGAAGGCGAGGCAAGCCAGGCTGCCGGAAGGGATCGCGGCAGGCAACGGCAGGCTCGAGGCGAAGCTGCTCGACGTCTCCGCGAAGGAGCCGCTGCGGGTCAAGGAGATACACGTCGACGAAGGCGCGATGGTGAAGCCGGGGGATGTGCTGGTGCGGCTCGACACCACCACGCTGGAATCGGAGCTCTCCGAGGCCAAGGCGAACGTCGCGGCTGCGGAGGAGCGCCTGGCGTTCGCCAAGGCTTCCATCGTCAAGCAGCAGCGCGAGATCGAGTTGGCCCAGGTCGAGGTCGATCGCGCACAGAACCTGTTCGACGAGCGAGCCGGATCGAAGCGCGATCTGGACGTGCGCGAGACCAAGCTCGACACGACCAGGGCCAGCCTCGCGGAATCGCGCGCGATGCTGGAAACCGCGAAGCAGCGTGTCGAGGCGGCCAAGGCCACGGCGGGGACGGTGCAGACCCGCATCGACGACGCGACTCTCACGTCACCTGTCAACGGCAGGGTGCTGTATCGTCTGGCCGAGGCCGGCGAGGTACTGGCGGCGGGCGGCAAGGCGCTCACGCTGGTGAACATGGAAGACGTCTACATGGAGATCTTCCTGCCGTCGCAGCAAGCGGCCAGGGCCAGGATCGGGGCCGAGGCGCGCATCACGGTCGACGCCGATCCCACCCGCGCCGTTGCCGGCTACGTCAGCTTCGTGTCGCCGGAGGCCCAGTTCACGCCCAAGCAGGTCGAGACCAAGGACGAGCGCGACAAGCTGATG
>DATLIL010000469.1:0-11971 GCA_035539475.1 Polyangiaceae bacterium | reverse complement strand
GGCGGCCCCCGCGGCTTCCGAGCGCGCTGCACAACCGGTGCAGGTCGTGATCATCGAGGTCACCGGGGAACGCTCGGCCGTCTCGCGTACGCGCACGGTGGCGAGCGAGCTCCTGACCAGGCTCGGCGTCGCCTCGATCGTGACCTCGCACAGCGACGACGCTCCGGTGCCGCAGCAGCGCGCCGCGCTGGTCCGCGCGTACTTCGATCTGCACGATCCGACACAGCCCGGCATCGTGGTCGTGGAAGGCAAGAGCGAACGGGAGATCCTGCGTCGCGACCTGCCCGAGAGCGCTTCGCTCGAAGTCTCGGTCGAGGAGCTCTCGCACGTGCTCTACGTCGTGGTCGAGGCGCTGCTGCGCGAAAAGCCGGCCGAGCCCGCAGCCCAGGTGGCTCCCGTGCCGCCGGCCCCGCCAGCGCCGAAGCCGCTCGAAAAGCCGCAACGCAAGCGCGACACGCCTCAAGCTCGCGCCGGCGCCGACATCGAAGCCGGCGCGTTTTTTCGCGTGCTCGAGCTCGGCTCGTCGCGCCTCGTCCCCGGCGGCGGCGTCGCGCTGGTGGCGCGCTCCAGCCAGGGCACGGTGCGACCCGGCGCCATGCTCATGGGCGCTGCACACGGCTCGACACCGCTGAGCTACGGCATCGCCGCTGCCGGCGTGAGGCCCTTCTCGGTTCGCCTGTACCCGACGCTGAACATGGCGGCGGGCTCGAACGTCAGCGTGGTCACCGGGCTCGGCGGCGGCATCGATTGGTTTCGCGTGGAGCGCGAGCTCACCCCGGCCGAGGCGCTGCCCGGCGTGACGTCGGTGCTGGACATGACCGTAGGCTCCTTTCTGGGCGTGCGCTTCGAGCTGAGTGACGGCCTGGCGCTCGACGCGGCGCTGTCGCTCGATCTCGATCTGACGCCGCACAGCTTCGTCGTGGAGACCGAGAACGGGCGCTCCACGTTGCTCGAGCTCGGCCGCCTGCGACCGGGCGCCACCTTCGGCGCGTCGTACTCGCTGGTAGATGGTGGCGGTAGCGCCGCGCACGGAGGCAACCCATGAAGTGGAGCGTTGCCCTCCTGCTCGGCGGCGTCGCCGTGCTCGCCTGCGCCCCGGACGAGGTCGTCGTCTGGTCCATGCCGTCCGGAAGTAGTGCCGCCGGCACGGTGGCGACGAGCGGCGCTGGCGGCAGCGGCGGTAGCGGCGGCGAAACGGCTGGCAGCGGTGGTTTCGCAGGCACTGGCGGCGAGGCGGCCAAGGTCGGTGGCTCGGGCGGCTCACCATCGGCTGGCATGGGAGGCAGCGGCGGGGCGCCCCCGAACGGAGGCTCGGCTGGAGCCGGCGGCGTCGTCATCAGTGATTGCACCAGCAACGACGACTGCCCGGTTTCGTGGGTCTGCGCCAAGCCGGACTGTGACGCCGCCGGCGGGATCTGCGAGCCGCGCCCGGTGTTCTGTCCGCCCGAGCCGATGCCAGTGTGCGGCTGCGATCACGTCACTTACTGGAACGACTGCGTGAGGCGCCAGTCGGGTGCGCTGGCAGCGACCGAGGGTGAGTGTCGTTCGAACGCCATGCCCTGCGACACCGGCGCCGACTGCGGCGTGGCCAATGCATCGTGCGCGCGCTTCGTGCCGAAGGACGCGCCCTGCGACGAGAGCGCTCCGGGAGTGTGCTGGGTGGCGCCCGCGGTCTGTGAGCCCAGCCAAGATCCGCTCCGCTGGAAGCAGTGCGGGAACGGAGCCCCCGATCCCGCGCCCTGCATCGACACCTGCGAGGCCATCCTCTCGGAGTGCCCGATCAGGCCGCTGCACCACGACGACGTGTGTCCGTGACTCAGGTCGTTTGCGGCTGAGGCTGCGGCTCGCGGGCGGCGAAGAACTCGCCCAGCGCCTGACCCAGGCGGTAGACGTGGTTGCCGGCGATCTCGCAAGTGCCGACCCATTCGAGCACGCCGAGCTCGACCGGGCGGGCCGAGATCGGGAAGCGCTCGAGCGACAGCGTGCTGCGCAGCTCCGCCTCCACGGCGTTCATCCGGATCTCTCGGGCGCGATTGTTCTCGCTGTCGAGCGGGACACCGGACTCGAGGCTGGAGGCGAGATCATCCAGGCCGTCGGCCAGCAAGCTCTGCATTTCCCAGAGTGCGTCTTCCTCGTCGCGAGGCAGGGGCATGATCGGTGACTGCCCGGTCGTGAGGCGTGCCTCCACCAGGCGGTCGGTCTGGCGCAGCAGCATTTCGATGGCCGACTGCAGCTGCAGGCAGTTGACCAGTGCCGGCCCCAGGTCGGCGAGCTCCGCTCCAGGGTCGGCGCTGCGCGGCGCGCCTAGCAGCGCGTCCAGCGCCGAGCGGGCCTGCGTCAGCTCGCGCTCGGCCTGACTGGACAAGCTGCGGGTACCGCTGCGAGCAAGCTCCGCGATCGGCGTCAGGGCGCGGCGGTCGGCGCGCAGGACCTCGGCCAGGCGTTGATTCAGGACCGACGACTCCGCCGTCTGCTCGGCGGCGGCGCCGCGCGGGCGCTGCAGGCGTCGCTCGAGCACACGTGACAGCGCCGGGATGGCTGGCAAGAGCACGACCGCGGCGGCGATCTGGGATAGGCCGAAGGCAACGGCCAGGTGCAGGCCGATGTTGGGCAGCAGGACGCGCTGGCCCCACGCCGTCTCGTGCGGGTAGCCGCTCACGATCCAGTCCGCCAGCGAGCACCACAGCGGTACTCCCGCGGCGGCGATGAGTGTCACGCAGGCGCCGATGGCCAGGTTGAGCAAACCGAGCCCGCGAGTATGGGCCCCGCGCGGCAGCGCCAGCGTCGCACCGAGCGCCGCGCCAAGGCCGGAGCCCGCGACCACGGCCATGGCCGAGGGGAAGTTCCAGAGCCCGGTCGTTTCGGCCAGGCTCACCACGAGCAAGAGCACCGGCGCCGGTCCCTGGAGCACCGCGGCGAGTGCAACGCCGAGCGACACGCAGCTCAGCATCGGCACGAAGCCGTGACCGCGGAAGCCGTCGACCAGGGTGAGCAGCAAGGGCTCCGACAGCAGTGGCTCGAAGCCGGGTCGCAGGACGTGAAGTCCGAAGGCCATCACGCCGGCGCCGAGCAAGAGGCGTCCCAGTGCCTTGCTCCGTCGATCAGAAGCGAGCCGCTCCCAGACCACGCCCAGCGCCACCGCGATCAGCCCCTCACTCGGGGCCACGACGCTGGTGAGCAAGAACGGAGCAGCGCCGCTCGCGAGCCCTGCACCGAGAAAGGCCGCCGCCGCCGCGGTCAGGCCGAGCAGGTTGTTGGCGACGAGCGCGCCGAGCAAGCCGGCGACCGAGCTCGTCGATTGCACGAGCGCGCCGAGCAAACCGCCGAACGCGTAGGACGCGTCGCGGCGCACGGCGATGCGCGCGAGCTTGACGGCGCTGTCGAGCCCCGTGGCTTCGCGCAGCGCACGAGAGAGGAGCTCGAGGCCGAACAAGACCAGCGCCAGACCTCCGACCAGGTTGCGGAAGCGCTTGCGCCAGTCGACGGGATCGACCTTGACGCGGAACGGCTTGCTGCGGTCGCTCTCTCCGCGGATGCGGATCTTGTGAAAGCCGGGCACGGCGTCTTGCGGCACGCGGGCAACGAGCGCGCCCGGAGGTCGCTCGATGATCTCCATGGCGTGCTTGCCGAAATCGGCGCCGGCCGCCTTGCCAGGTCCGCTGTAGCGGATCACCACGGCGCTGCCCGGGTTGGGATCGAGCGGGCGGACCGACGCGACCTCGAGCTTTTCCGCGCCCGCGGCCTGCGGCTCCGCTTCTTCCGTCACGGTGCCGCCGCCCGGCGCCTCGGGCAAGTTCAGGTAGATCGCCAGCACGACCGCCACCGCGATCCACGGACCGAAGCGGGAGAAGGTCTTGCGCAGGACCTCGTCATGGGCTGAGCACCGACTCTGTGGCGCGAACGAACTTGCTGTAAGCCACCGGACGCGCGCGCGCGCTCTGCAGAGCTCCCTCGAGCCAGGCCGGCAGCGCGCCGTTCGTGCGCTTGACCTCGACCAGCAGATTGGATTCACGATGACGCGGCTTGCCGAGCGCGCTGCGCGCGAGCGACGGCTGCGTCCAGAGCTCGGTGGGGCTGGCAAAAAAGGCGATCTCGGCGTCGATCGTCACGCGCAGGGCGTCGTCTGGAGCTTGCCAGGAGGCGCGCCGGTAATTGACCAGGCTGCAGGCGCGGAGGGGCTCGCCGAGACTCGCACAGTAAGCACGGAGCGCGTCGCCCTCGCCGGACGCAGCCGAGTCCGTGCCCCGCCCCGAGAGCCATTCCGGCACGGTCAGCCGCTGGATCCGCACGCGCTGCTTCTGAGAACGACTGCCCTCGCGCCGCTTGAGCTCGAGCCAGACGAAGGGCGTGCGATGCATGACCTCGGCGGCGTCCGTGGCGAGCTCCGCCAGCGACGGATGGACGTCGTAGTACTCCTTGGCGCGGAGCTTGACGTGGTGCTCGCCGTCGCGTTTGGCCGCGTTGAAGTGGGTGAGCGACGGCGTATCGAAGTACACCGTCGTGACGAAGTGCTCGGGCGACGGCAGCGGATTCGAGCCTTCACCGCGATGGCGATGCGACGGCAGGTGCTGGTTCAAGCTCGCGACCAGCGCTCTCTGCTCCTGCCGGGCGACCAGGTACTTGGTCTCCTCCCGATCGCCGGTGAGCAGGGCCTGCTGCGTCTGCGTCATGGCGCAAGCTCGTACTCCACGAGCTCCTCGGTCTGGCCGCCGGTCTCCTTGAGCTTTCCGACGCCGCGGCCGTACCAGTAGGTCTTGGGCGTGGAGCCACCGACCTTCTGGAACTTCACGGTGTCCGTGAAGGTGCCGGCGGGCACCACGACTTCCTCGCCGATGGCGATCACGTACCAGTGATCGCGGCGAGTGGACGTGCTGACGGTGTCCCCGACGGGGAGCTTCGTCTCCTGGTATTCCTCGAGCCAGTCCGCGTCGAGCTCGGTGTGTTCCGGGCTCGAGTCGACGTGCAGCTTGCTCGGGTCCCAGTATTCCTCGAGCTCGAGCTCGTCGGTGGTGGCCGAGAACGACTGTTCGCGCAGGCGCACGACGCGGTCGCCTTCGAGGCGCTGCCAGCTCACCGTCTCGTCGTTGCCGTCGTCCTTTTGCGTGACGACCTTGTTCGCCAGGGTCTCGCTCGCGGGCCCGCTGCCGCCGACGGGCTCCTCCTCACCGACGGTGGTGACCTTCGTCGTCGCCGCGCCGTCCTGAGTGACCTGGTAGGTCCAGCGGTTCCCCGCGGCCCACGGCAAGAGCGGCTTGGTGCTGGTGGACGCGCCGTTCTGCTCGTCGTTCTTGGACGGATCTTCGGAGCCGCAGGCGACGAGCAGCAGGGCGAGAACGAAGGGCACGGATCGGCTGGTGGTACTCATGACGTCTCTCAATCGACCGCGAAGGCAACGCGGCGGATCCCGGGGACCTCGCTCTGTTCGAGCCGGGTCCGGAACGCGGCGGCGTCCAGGTCGCTGCGCAGGCTGATCTCGATCACCACGCGACCGCTCTCCTTGCCGAGCTCGACCGCGTTGTTCGACACCTCGACGATGCGCGCCTGGGGGAAAAGCGCCAGCACACGTCCCATGACCATGATGGGATCCTCGGCGTTGATCGTCACGAGTTGACGACGCGAGAGGCGGTGCTCGGTGATGTCGAAGACGAACAGGATCACGCTGACAAGCCCCGCCGCGACGCAGGCCATGCTGAGCAGACCGAGGCCGCAGGCCATGCCGATGCCGATCATCACGAAGGTGACGACCGCGTCGCGCGGGTCGGCCATGCCGGAGCGGAAACGAATGAAGGCTCCCAAACCAACCAGACCGAAGGCGCGGGCAGGATGGTCGCCAAGCACCACGATCATCACCGCGCCCGCGGCGGCCAGCAGCGTCTGCGCCTGGACCATCTGGGGCGCCGGCGGCGACATGTTCTTGAACAGGCCCCGCCAGCCGCGCAGGGCCACGAACGCGGCCAGCGCCGTGGCCAGCGCCATGCGCACGATCAGCGACGTCGCGTCCGGGGCGACCGAGGGCGTGGCGGTGAACATCTTGCTCAGATCGAATTCGGGCATGGCGTCTAGTCGTTCTCGGCGAGGTTCGTGTTGCGGTGCACGCCGAGCGCGATCGCGGCGGCGTGACGTCGCACGTTCAGACTAGCGCCGTGCCGGGAAAGTTGGCGGGCCAAGAGGCTCTGGCCACGCGGCGAGTCGGCCAGTGTGCCCAGGCTGCGCACTACTGCGCAGGGCCAGACGTCGGCGTATTCATCGCGCAGCGCCCACGGCTCGTCGCCGTCGACGCCGGCGAAGCCCTCGAGCGCTTCGCGGCAAGTCGCGGCCACGCGGCGGCGGAGCTCCCAGGCCTCGGCTCGGGTGACACCGCGCAGGCTCTCCATGACCGGGCGCGGGGCGCGGGCCAGGGATTCCGCGCGCCACTCGAAGCTCTGCTCGTCCTGGACGCGCGTCAGGGACCGCAGAGCCTCGGCCGGAGCCACGGCGCGGGCTGCATGACGCAGGGACCAGGCACGTGCGTCGTCGAGACCGCGGACCGAACGCACCGCCGTGCGCGCGAGCTCGTAGGTCGAGGCCAGGCGCTCGCGGCGCGATTCGAGCCAGCGCTCGCGCAGGGCCCAGGCGCGAGTGTCGTCCAGCGTGGCGAGCGACTCCAGCACCGCGTCGGGCCAGCGCTCGTAGAGGCGTTCGCGCAGCGCGTAGGCGCTGTCATCGGCCAGACCCAGCAGCGAGGCGGCGGCTTCGGCGCCGTGCTGCTCGGCGAGCTCGCTGCGCAGCGCCAGCGCGCGTGGCTCGTCGTTGGCGACTCCGCTCAGTGAAATCAGAGTGGCCGCGGGCTCGGCTCGCACCAGCCGCTCGCGCAGTCGAAAGCTGAGCTCGTCGACCAGACCGCGCGCGCCGAGCAGCACCGCCTTCGGCGCCCGCTCGACCAGCTCCAGCCGGAGCTCGTCCGCGCCGGGTCCAAAGAAGCCGCCGAGGAAGGTCGCGGCGACGGCGGGCTCACGCTGAGCGCGGTCTGCGACCCAGCCCAGGAAGAGATCGCGCGCCTGGAGCTCGTCCCGCACCGGGGCGGCGCTGGCGGACTGCCTGTCCTTCTCGGTGAACTCGACGAGGCTCGGCGAGACGCCCTTGGTGAGCGCAGACGCGATGAGCTCGGTGACCCGCTCGACGGCGGTCTCGAGCGCGAGGGAGTCGTTGTGGATCACGGCCCAGCGCTCCGGCGCCGCTGCCGCGAGCTCTGCATAGCCCTGTCGCAGACGTTGCTGGAGTCCGCTGCCGGTGAGCCCCTTGCGCGACGGAGCCTTGACCTCGCGCGTCGACTGCTTCTGAGCGCGCCGTCGCGCGCGAGCCAGAGCCGGATCGACGTCCACCAGGATCGCCAGGTCGGGTTTCAGGTCGGTCTTCAGCGTCGAGAGGATGCCTTCGACGAAAACGCCGTCGAGCTGCCGACCGAAGCGCGCCAGCACCTCCGGCGTGTCGAGGTAGCGATCGGCGATGACGACGTCGTGGGTCTGGAGCGCTGGCAGCAGCGCCTCTTCGACGAGCTGCACCTCGCGGGCCACGTACAGCAAGAACTCGGCCTTGGGCACCAGCGCCAGGTTGCGCTGGTCGCGCGCCAGGCTGCGGATCGCCTCCGTCACGGACGAGGCGAACTTGCCCTCCGCCCGCACGTGCTTCACCGACAAACCTCGCGCAGACAATCGCTCGGCGACCCGGTTCGAGAGGGTCGTCTTGCCGCTGCCGTCGATACCTTCGAAGACCACGAACATCAGAAACTCACTGCCATCTGCGCGATGAGCGAGCGCCGATCACGCCAAAACTCGAGCACGTAGGCGTCCGGGAAGTTGCGTTGCGTGCCCTGCAGCCCGGCCTCGAGCGTCAGGCGCCCCTGCCGCCAGAAGCCGACGTTGACGCCGAGCGCCGCCTCGTAGGCGAAGTCGGACGTGACTCGCGTGTCGGGATCGAGCACGCCGCCCATGGCGTAGGGCTCGGCGTAGAGCTCGCCCTTGTGGATGCCGCCGAAGCGAAACGCGGCCATCAGACGGCTGGCGATGAAGATCGGCCATCCCGACTGGCTCGACTCCGAGGACCAGCTCTCGCCGACGTTCGCGTCGAGCCACAACCTGAGCGCCGTGCTGCCGAAGACGGTGTCGAGCTTGACGTCGGCGCCGCCGGCCCAGAAATGCTCGGGCTCTTCGTTGGGCAGGACCATCTCGACGGTGCCGACACGATACGTGCCGTAGGCGCCGAGCTCGAAGGGCGCGGGTTCGATCTCCACGCGAGCGACGACCGACTGCGCGCCCATGACCGACGCCGAGATGAGCTCGGTGTCGCGGGTGGACTCGTCGGCGACGTACGAGCCTTGAAAGGCGCCCAGCGTCAGGCGCGGAGCAAGTCCTTCGTGGCTGAAAGCCAGGAACGCGGCGCCGGGACGACGTCCGCCAATCTCGAGGCGATCGGTCAGGATCTCGCTGATGAAGCCGCGGTCGGCCTTGGCCAGCGACAGCCGGCCGTCGTACTCGAAGACGGTGCTGGGTGCCTTGAAGAAGCCGCCCACTGCGCCGAGGTAGTTGCCGCGATACTCGGCGTAGGCGTCCTTGACCTTGACCTTGTCCGCGAACTCGACGCTGAGCTCGAGCTTCACGCCGTCGATCGGACTCTCGTAGGTGAAACCGGCGCGCGCGCTGTCGAGCAGGAGATCCAGCGAATCGACGTGCGTCTCGTCGATGCCGCTCGCGGTCACGAGGTCGGCCTCGCGGCGCGCGAGCTCGGCGCGCGCGATCAGCCTGCCGTCGATCTCGAAGCGTGACTTCTTCTTGCCGTTCTTGTCCTTCTTCTCTTTCGGCTTCTCTGCCTCCGCGGCTTCGGGCGCGGGAGCTGGCGCCGGCTCGGCTCTGGGGGCAGGGGCAGCTTCTGCAGCGGGAGCTGCTGGCGCGGCCGCGGCGGGCGGAGCTACTGGTTCGGCAGGTGCCGTCGCCGGCGGCGGCTCGGGCTGGGCGTCGGCTTGCGGCGCCGACAGGAATTGAGCGTAGAAGGCCAGGGCTCCTGCGAGCCTCGGCGACGGCATTGGCATGAGCTCACTCACCTCCGCCCCGTCCCGGATACGGACGGGCTTGTTTCACGAATAGCTCGACCGTGCCGTCCTCGGAATCCATGTCGTCGAACTTGAACTCGACGTCCATGGCGTACCAGCTGTCGATGCCGGCCTTGGGCCCGTACGCGGCGGAGAACCTCTCGTGGATCGCCGAGAGCGCGATCCCGAGGTCGTGGGTCTGAGCGTTGGTCAGGACCGTCTCGCCTTCGGGAACCAGGTTGGAGTGGCTGATGAAGGTGACCGGTTGATTGGGATTGTCGAAGTAGTAGAGGAACTGATCGCTCGTCACTCCGGCGGGTGGGTGAACGACCTCGGCGTTTCCGCCCCACTGCACGTTGACGTAGAACGCCGGTTCGAGCCCGGAGGGGTCGAACGGGTTGTTCGTCGTGGCCACACCGTTGGCTTCCTCGTCGGGGAAGTTGTGGTGCACGAGCAGCGCCATACCGACGCTCTTGTGATCGATGCCGTAGTAGTTTCGCTCCTCGAACGTACGGAACAGCCAGATGCTGGCCCAGGCCTGGCGAACGGCATTGAGCACGTCGTCCCAGTTCTCCGGATCACCGGTGGCCGATTCGTAGCAACCAGCGCAGGGGAACCCTTCCAGATCCTCGCTGTTCGTGCTGGTGCGGAAGCGCATGCTCAGGCCCGGGTAATCGGCAGCGATCTTGTCCTTCAGCGCCGTCTGAAACGCTTCGTCGACGGGGGCTTCCAGCATGCTCAGACGTAGGGCTTCGAGCTCGCTGTCGCGTACGCCAGGGTCGTCCTTGAAGTCGGCGTCGGCGAGCAGCGCGTCTATCTGATCGTAGAAGCCGTTCTCGCTCATGAACTGGTCGTAATAGAAGACCGGGATGGCGAACGCTTTCGGCGTGGGCACGCCCTCGGTCTTGGCCAGGATCGAGTACTGCGCGGCCTTGCCGCCGAAGGCGTTGACCGCGGTCTTGATCGCGTCGCGCAGCGTTACCCCTTCGGGCTCCGGCGTGACGTCCTCGATGTCGCGCAGGTCGGTGACCGTGAGATCGAGCGCGGGCAGCACGACCGGCTCGGGTCGGCGCGACTCCTGGTACTCAGCGGCCTCTTCGCTCGTGGCTTCGCGCACGCTCCAGCCACTGGGGCCGACCGTCAGCTCCACCCACTGGCCGTCGAGCGCCAGGAGGTCCGGGTTCGACAGCGCATCGCGCAGGCCCATGTTCGGCGTCTGCCGGTTCTGCGACAGCACGTTGACGTGGGAGAGCGGCGTCTGAAACTCCTGGGTGATGAGCCCGCTCACCACGGAGATGTCGTTCGGCGCCTCGTCGAGCACGACGATGTCTTCGTAGGCCAGGTACTCTTCGGCCAGGTCCGCGGCCATGGCGAAATGCAGGCGCCCGATGGCCGTGCCGAGCGTGAGCGGCTGGTATTCGATCTCGGAGTAGAGCTCTTCGGTCGTGGTGACGTGAACGCTCGACTTCAGCTTGTCGGCCTGCGCCTCCAGCGCCTCGGACGTCGGATGGAACGCCAGCGCCGGGCCGAAATAGGCCGTCTTGGCCACGGCGGCGTAGAGCTTCTCGATCATCGCCGTCGAGGCCGTGTCGTAGGGCGCGAGCTCGAGCGCCCACACGTCGGGTCCGTCGTAGTGGGTGACGGCACCGAGAACGAAACGCCGATCGGGCGTGTAGTACTCGCTGGCGTTGAAGCTCGCCAGCGCAGGAACGATCGGCAGCGCCCCACCCGAGAGGTGCTCCGACACGTAGTCGTAGTGGATGGTGAACTTCTGGCTGTTCTGGAAGTGGAGCAGGTCGCCGTCGGCCTGGTCGAGCACCACCTTGACCGAGCGCGCTCCCGGTAAGCTGGCGTCGACGGGCTCGGAGGCGAGCGCGTCGAAGTCCGCCTGGCACGGTAGCTCCGTGACGGAGTCCGGCGCGTCGCCAGTGATCTGGCACTCGCCTTCGGTGACCGTGATGGGAGCGGGCTCGGGGGAGGCGGGCTCATCGCCGCAAGCGACGAAGAGGCCGAGCGAAGTGAACAGGGCTGCGCGGTAGCTCATGGATTCAACGAGAAGCAGTAGAAGCCGCCGTAGCCGCCGCCGGCGCCGACGGTGTAGTCACCGGGTTGGGGGCCGCCCTGGCCGAACAAGTTGACGCCGGGCCCGCAGCCGCCCGCTTCGTGCTCGGCGATCCAGCTCTGGGTCTGTCCGTCGCGCGGCCAGGAGTGCCCGATCTGCGGCGTCACGTCTTCCTCGCCCGTGGCGTTCGTCCAGTCGTTGCAAGTCTCGGCAGGATCGTCGGTCTCGAGCATCCCCATCTCGTCCGAGCCGGTCAGCGTATCGTGGTTGTCGACCGGGTCCATGTTGGGGTCGGGCTGCGAATTGGGTACCCCGTCCTCGTTGGGCAGATCCTCGCCGACCTCACCATCGGGCCTGGTTTGCTGCAAGCCGGTGATGTCGTTGGCGACGAGGCGCCCGAGACGGTCGTACCACGGGCCTTGACCGATGCGGTCGATCGCGTTGACGGCCGCGCCGTTCTCATCCGCCGTGACGCTCAGGAACGCGCGCCAGGTCTTGTTGTTGCCCGGCATGCTCAGCTCGGCGATCGCGGTGCAGATCTTGTCGGCACCGCGCAAGCCGGCGCCGGCCCCCTGCTCGCCGTAGCTGAAGTCGCCGCCGAAGCCGAGGTCGTTGCCAGAGAGCTCCTGCAGCCTGGCCAGGCTAGCCACGAAGAAGCTGAACGGCTCCGTCGAGGGCTCGCCCGTGCCTCCTCCGCTGCCGGCTGTTCCCGAGCTGCCGGCGGTCCCGGAGCTGCCGCCCGCTCCCGAGGTGCCGCCCGTTCCCGAGCTGCCGGCGGTCCCGGAGCTGCCGCCCGTTCCCGCCGCCGATCCGCCTGCGCCGGAGGCGGAGGCTCGGGCGCAGGC
>DATLIL010000468.1:0-8435 GCA_035539475.1 Polyangiaceae bacterium | reverse complement strand
CTCGCCGCGCTTTCACTGGCGGGTGCGCTCGGCGTGCAGCACGCAGCGCTGGCGCTCGAACGAGCTCGCCTGCCTTTCTCGCGCCCGGCCGCCGTGATGCTGGTCGCGTTCAACTTCACGCTGGTGCTCGCGAGCTCCGAGTCAGCGGCCGCCGGCGCGGAGCAGAGAAGCCCGCTCGCTGCCGAGGCCTGGACCGACGAGGCGCTGGCCAGCCTGGCGCCGAACAGCCTGGTCATCGTGCGCTCCGAGGCCATCACTTATCGACTGCTGGCGGCCCAGCTGGCGCGCGGCGAGCGCGGCGACGTCGTGGTCGTGCCCGCGCCCCTGCTCGAGCGGGTCGGGCTGCGGCGTCGCCTGCTGGCGCTCGAGCCCGCGCTGGCGCCGCTCCTGCGCGAGACGGCGCTGACCGGCAAGCCGAGCGAGTTTGCCCTGGGTGAGCTGGCCGACACCCGCCCGCTGTACCTGGAGATCGACCCGGCCTGGGATCCACGGCTGCTCGACCATCTGGCCCCGCGAGCCTTCTGGATCCGCTACTACGCCCACCCGCTCGGCAACAGCGACCGGCGGGCAGCACTCGACAAGGGGCAGGCTGGTTTTGCCCGTGTAATGGCCAAGATCGGCAGCTCGGGCGAGCGCGAGCCGGCCACGCGAGCCGTGCTGCTCTCTCACCTGCGGGAGCGCGCCGGCTTCTTCGATCACGTGGCCGACAGCGACAGCCTGGGGCGCATCCTGGAAGGGCTGAAGGCCCTCGACCCCTCCGATCCCCTGCTGCAAGACCTGACCCCCAAGCTCGCCCGCCACGCGGCACGGCTCAGCGCGCGCTGAACGCCTGTCACGCTGCTGGATCCGCGGGCCGAGATTCTCTTGTCTTGACCTGAGTTTCGACGTCCCGGCACGATCCAGCGTCCGAATGAGCGCCCGCATCCTGGTCGTCGACGACAGCCCCACGATACGCAAGGTCGTCAAGAGCATCCTCGAGGCCAGGGCCTACGAGGCGGTGCTGGCCGAGGACGGTCAGGACGCTCTCGAGTTGCTCGGTCACGAGAAGGTCGACCTCGTGCTGCTCGACTTCGTCATGCCGCGCATGAACGGCTATCAGTTCTGTCGCGAGCTCCGCGCCAACCCCGAGCTCCGCAACTTGCCCGTCGTGCTGATGAGCGCGAAGGGCGACAAGATTCGCGGTCAGTTCGTGCAGCAGACCGGCGCTACCGACGCCATCACCAAGCCGTTCGATGCGCGCGGTCTGGTCGCCGTGGTCGAGGCAGCGCTCAAGAAGCAGGTCGAGGGGCGCGCTCGGCCAGTACCCGACGCCTCGGCCATGCCGGTGGACGAGGACTCGGTGGTCGAGAGCCTGCGCCCCAGCCGCACGAGCTTCAGCGAAGATCCGGGGCTGCGCCGCAAGCAGGCGGTGTCCGAACTCTCGTCCGCGCTGAACCGGCTGATCATGCCCGAGCTGCAGAGAATGCCTGAATTTCCAGGCGACGCGCTGGAGCACGTGAGCACGGCCATCGACTACGCCATCACGCCCGAGACGATGGGCGCGCTCGGCACCTTGATGCGCACGCTGAGCTTCGGCGGGAACACGCGCGAGGCGCTGGGCGGTGACGTCAGCATCGTCTCCATCGCGGAGATCCTGCAGCTGCTCGATCTGCAACGCCAGACCGGTGCGCTCAGCGTGTTCACGCGTGACGCCGAGATCACGCTCTACGTCAGGGACGGCAACATCGACTTCGTCGCCTGGCGTGGGCTGCGCGACGAGTTCTTGCTCGGCCGCTACCTCGTGGAAGACGGAGCGCTCACGCGCGAGGAGCTGCAGACGGTGCTCGACAACCGCGCCGGCTCCAAGCGCCTGCTCGGTGAGACGCTGATCCAGCTCGGCTTCACCAGCGAGGAAGCGGTGCAGAAGGCGCTTCGCCGGCAGTCGTCGGAGCTCGTCTACGAGGTCGTACGCTGGAAAGCCGGGCGTTTCTCCTTCGTCGTCAACACGGAGAATCCAGCCGCGGAGAAGGCGAAGCTCGACATGGAGCCCGGTCCGCTCGTGATGGAGGGATTCCGGCGCGTCGACGAGTGGCGTCTGATCGAGGGCAGCTTCGATTTCGAAGAGGTGCTCTACCCCGACCCGGTGGCCATCGAGCGGCTGGGCGAAGAGGCGAACCTCACCCGGCAGGAGCGCGCCGTCCTCGAGTCCATCGACGGCGAGCGCACCATCCGCGAGATCGTCAACGAGATGGACGGCAGCTCCTTCGAGCTGTGCAAGATCCTGTTTCAGTTCTTGAACTCGCGCCTGGTGCGGCGGAAAGCCGCCTGATGGCGCAGCGCGCCGGCCTGGTGGTGCGAGGGCGGAGCGGGCTGCACTTCATCCCGGCGACGATCGCCCGCAGCCTGGTGGCCGCGCCGGAAGTCTCGCCAGTACCGGGCGCCGGCATCGGCATGGCGCTGGTCAGCGGCGAGGTGGTGGCAGTACTGCCGCTCGGCAGCCGCGCCGGTGCGCTCGTGGTCTGCGAGGTAGACGGCGAGCTCGTCGGCTTCGCCGGCCTGCAGCCGGAAGCGAGCGGCTTTTTCGACGAGATCGAGGGCGGCGTGCGCTTCGATTCCGAGCCCGCGCTCGATCTCGATCTGGCAGCGGCGCTGCGCAACGTCGACGAACGGCGAGGTTTTTCCCATGGCCCAGACTGAACGCACCGCGCAGGCCGCGTTGATCGAGAACGCCCGACGCTCCGCCGAACAGGCCGAGCAAGCCGAGCTCGACGCCACGGCCGCCGTGACGCGCGGTCGCGGCGAGCTCGAGCTGCTCGCTGAGTCGCTGCGCGTACTGCCCGCCCGCAACCGCGAGCTTCGCACCAACGTGCAGCTCCTGCGCGAGGCGCTGGATCGCGCCAAGCTCTCGGCGCTGAACGCGGGCCTCGAAGGCGCGCGCCTGGGTGATCCCATGGGCCGTGCGCTGGTCGATCTGGCCGGCGATCTGCGCGACCTGCTGGGGCGCGCGGTGGGCACGCTGGAAGACCACGCGACGTTGCTCACGGAGCTCGAGCGCGAGCGCGACCGCGTCGCGGAATCGCTCGGCAGCGCGCGGTCGGCGCTGGCTGCGGGCGGCGAGGCGCTCGGCCGCGCACAGCCCCTGCGGCGCGAGCTCGGCAAGGCGCTCGGTGAGCTCGAGCGCCAGGCCGCCGCAGCGCTCGGCACCGATCCACAAACCGCGCGGCTGATGGCGAGCGCGGCGGATCAGGCCCGAACCTTGGGTCTGACCCTGGCCAGCCTGATCGAGAGCGGGGCGGGAGACGCAGCGCGCGAGCTCGTCGAGCCGTTGCACCGAGTCACCGGGGCCAGGGACTCGAGCGAAAAGCCGTGAGCTCCCCCGAGGTCGACGCGCTGCTCGCCGACGAGATCGCGCGCCGGCTGCCCTTGCTGGCCCAGGCGACGGGTGATCCGCTCGACGTGCGCGCCGCGCTGCATTCCCTGCGCGGCGCGGCAGCCATGGCCGGTCACTCCGACCTGGCGCTGGTGATCACCCAGCTCGGCGCGCGCGTGCGCGAGGGAGAGGCCGGGGCCACGCTGGAAGCGCACGAGCTCCTCGCCGGCGTCCTCGAGCGCTTGCTCCAGGGCCAACCGCCGCTCGACACGCGCTGGCCGGAGCCGCCGCTCGCGCTGTGGCCGAGCAGCGTCGACGCGAGCTACCGCTACGAATACCACTCTGCGATGCGCGATCGGCTGGGCGAGATCGACGCGCTGGTGGCCAGCACCGAGGGCCAGGCGAAGGTTCTCGACTCGGCTCAGCGCACCGTCCACGCCATGAAGGGCGCCGCCGCCGGCGCGGGCGACGACGTGACCGCCTGGTACTGCCACGGGCTCGAGGGTCGCCTCAAAGACGCGCCGCGCGATCTTGCGACGGTGCGCGACGCGCTGGTCGAGCTGGCTCGCCACCGCGCCGTCCTCTCGCTGTTGGTCGAGGACCCCGCGCGCGGCCTCGACCTCCTGCGCGCCGCGCCACCGGAAGGGCCCAGCCGAAGGCCACCGCCGCGCCGGCGCACGGCGCCTCCGCCGACCAAGCCCCCCGCGTCTGAGCTACCGCCGGAAGAATTCCGCCTGCCGCAACGAACCCTGGAAGGCTTTCTCGAACGCCTCGAACGGCTCGACGGCATGCACGACTCGCTGGCCGGCGCCTCGGACGCCGCGCGACGCATGGCGGCCCGCCTGCACGAGATCAGGATGGCGGTGCTCGACGCCCTGCACCGCATCGGCCCGCCGCGGCCGTGGGGTCCTCCCGCCGCGGCGCTGCAGCAGCTCGAGATCAGCGCCGAGTCCATGCGCCGTGCCGCAGGTCGCGCCGAACGTGGTGCTCGCGTCTTTCGCGACGACGCCGAGGCCCTACGCGACCGCGTCGGGGCCATGCGCGGCGAGCTGTCGGTGCTCAGACGAACGTCCGTGAGCTTCATCTTCGAGCGCGTCACGCGCGCCACCGAGCGCTACGCGGAGACCGAGGGCAAGCTCGTCACCCTGGAGACGTCTGGCGGCGACGTGGCCATCGAACGCCGCATCGCCGAGCGCCTGGTCGATCCCATCGTGCAGCTCGTGCGCAACGCGGTAGCTCATGGCATCGGCACGCCCGAGCAGCGCCAGGAGCAGGGCAAGCCGAGCCACGGCACCATCACGCTGCGAGCCGAACGCCGGGGCACGTGGCTCAGGCTGCACGTCGAGGACGACGGCCGCGGCGCCGACGTCGAGCGCATCCGCGAGCTCGCGGTCTCGCGCGGCATCGTCAGCCCGGATCTCGCCCGACGGGCGCCCGATCAAGAGCTCCTGACGCTCTTGTTTGCGCCGGGCCTGAGCACGGTCGAGAGCAGCGATCTGCTCGCTGGCCGCGGTATCGGGCTCGATCTCGCGCAAGACGCGCTGCGACGCCTGGGCGGCGCCGTCAGCCTCAAGCAGCGTCCCGAGGGTGGTCTGGCGGCGCTGCTCGAGGTGCCGCTCGATCAGAAGCTCGTGGACGTGCTCTGGGTCGAGGAAGCGGGCTACGAGTACGCCTTGCCGGTGAGCTTCACGGGCCGGGTGTTGCCAGTCGACACGGCGCCGCCCGCGCTCCGGCTCTGCTCGTGCCTCGGCCTCGAGCCGCGCGCCAGGGTCAACCTCGGGCTCGAGCTCGTGGTGCACGGCCTCGAACCCGTCGTGCTCGGCGTCGACGGCGTGGGAAAGATCGAGGAAGCCAGCATCCGCGCCATCGGACCCACGCTGGCTGCGGCTGGACCGTACTGCGGCGCGGTGCTGCGCAGCGACGGCTCGCTGCGCCTCGTACTGGACGGGCCGACGCTGGCAGCGCAGGCGCGCGCGGGGCAAAGGCCGGTTCCATGATCATACGCGCGGCGAGCGCCGCGGACGGCGAACACATCGCCGAGCTCTGTCAGCTCGGCGGCACCCGCATCGACGTCGCCGCCGAGCTCGCCCGCCCCTGGGGCAAGCTCTGGATCGCCAGTGAATTGCCGGAGCAGCCGGCGCAGGCCTTCTTGCTGGCGTGGGACGCAGCCGACGAGGTCCACCTCGTCGACGTCGTGACGCATCCCGACGCGCGGCGCCGTGGCCTCGGGCGAGCTCTGGTGCAGACACTGGTCGACCACGCCAGCGCCCGCCGCGCGGCGCTGATTGCGCTCGAGGTGCGACGCTCGAACCAGGCTGCGATCGCGCTCTACAGAGCGGCCGGGTTCCGCGCTGTCGGCATGCGCCGCGCCTACTACGCGGACGGTGAAGACGCCGTCGACATGCTGCTGGATCTCGATCCGGCGAGCGGTGCCGTGCTACGCCGTGACGACGACATCGAGCTTTGAAACCATGAGCTCAGCCCGCATCGCCACCTTCTTCCTCCTCGCCTTCGGTGTGGCTTGTCAGCAGGAGGGCAAGGAAGCGCCGGGAGCGCGACCGAGCGAACCCAGCCCCAACGCCAGCATCCTGCCTGCGCCGCTGGCCAGCGATCTCGTCGCTCGGCCCGAGGCGCTCGACAGCGGCATCGCGCTGGGCGACGCCGGCGTCGATGCCGGCAGCGTCGTTCCGCAGAGCGTTCGGGCCGACCGCATGCTGCCCGACGACGACGATGCGCTGCGAGAAGCCGGCGGTACCCTGCTGCGCGCGCGCTGGCGCTGGCTGGACGTCGCGCTGCCCTCTCGCCTGCCCGAGGCCAACGTCGAGGCCGTGGACCGCGTTCGCGCCGAGCTCGGCTTCGATTTCGACGTCGAGCTCACCGCAGGGGGCCGCATGCGGCTCGTGCTCGCAGCCGACACCTTCGTGTTACCGCGCGGTACCGAGCTGCGCGCCCGTCTGGATCTGTACGGGCACGCCCTGCTCTGGCCCGACAAGAGCAAGTACGCGCTGCTGGCGCCGGGCACGCTGCGCGCGCTCTTCAACGAGCACCGCAGCGACGTCATCCCGCTCACGCGGCCAAAGCCGAGCGCGCTGGGCGGTGGCGAGGTGCTCGGTCTCGCCACCGAGCGCCAGCGGCTGGCGACGCCGCACGGTCGCATCGATCTCGACCAGGCGCGTCAGCCTGGCGGTGGCCTCGGCGGCATGCTGCTGTGTCGCACGCTGATCGAGCTCCTGGCGGTGCACCCCGACAGCTCCTCGTGCGCGGCAGATCTCTTGCCGCTGCGCGCCGAGTACACCTGGGCCGACGGCAGCCGGGCCGCGTTCGAGGTGGTCAAGCAATCGCGCGCGAGCGATCTCGACAGCGAGACCTTCGCGCTTCCCCCGCCACGCGCGTTGTTCGCTCGCGGCGAGCTGCCGCCCGCGACGCCGCCGCCGCTCGTCGCTGATGAAGAGCTGGGGCGCTTCCGGCTACGGCCCCTGCCCAAACCTGAAAAGAACGACAAAGGCGAAAAACGCGACGGCCCCACGGTCAAAGAAGGCCTGCTCGTCGTCAATCGCGGGGAGCTATCCGCATTCTTGCTGATCGACGGCGTGCCGGTCCTCCGCGCCGCTCCGCGCAGCGACGACTACTCTCTGCCCCTCGTGCCGGGCACCTATTTCGTCGCCGCGCGCGAGTTTCTGGGCACGGTAACGCTCGCGCAGAGCGCGCTCAGCGTCCCCGGCCGAGTGGTCTTGTCCGAGGTCGCGGACGCCGAACGCTGAGCTCTTGCTCAGTGCAGATCGCGCGGCGCGGGGATGTCGGCCAGCGCTTCGGCATAGTCTTCCTCGCCGAATTCGGTGCCGCCGTAGCCGCTCTGCTCGAGCCTGGCGGCAAGAGCCTCGACGCAGGCCTCGATCACGTCGAAGCGCGTGGTGAACAGGTAGTACTCGTCCTCGGGGACCGGCGGGATGACTTCCAAGCGCTGCTTGAGAAAGTCTCGGTCCTCCGGCGCGGTGCGCAGGTGCGAGCGTGGACCATCATGATCCTCGCCGCCGTACAGCGCGTCGAAGCCGACACCGATCGGGTTGATCCACAAGAACACCACACGCCAGCAGAGCTGCCAATCGTGCAAATTTGCCGTGGGCACACGCCAGAAGCCGGAGAACCGGGCGCGGATCACCTCGCCGAAGTACGCGCCCATCGCGCGTGCGACGAGGGGCCCCAGCTCGGGACGCTGGGCGAGCTCATTTCGTACCGTCGCGGCGTAATGGTCGAGTACGCTGAGCGTCTCGGGCCGGAAGTCGAGCATCACGCCCGTCGCGCGCTGCACGTAGTCGAGGCAGGCGCTGGTGGCCTCGGCCACGAGCTCGGGAGGCCCGGCTTGGCCGACGAGGGAGGAGCCGTCTCGGTCGTCTCGTTCGCTCACCCGCCGAGCTTACCATTCACGTCGCCCGAGCGCCGTTTCAGGCCTGTCCGGGCCTAAAGCCTGGCTCTGCGTTTTGGGGTTTCGGGGCGAGGGCACCATGCTACCCTCAGGCTTCCCCCCAATGCGTCTCGGCATCTTGAGCGACGTCCACGCCAACTATGAAGCACTCAGTGCAGTGGTGGAGGCGTTCAAGAGCGAGAACATCGATCGCTACTACTGTCTGGGCGACACGGTCGGCTACGGCGGCTCACCCAACGAGTGCTCCGACGTCGTTCGCGATCTGGTAGAGGCGACGATCCTGGGCAACCACGACGCCGCCGTCGCGGGGCGTATGGACTACTCGTACTACTACGAGGCCGCTCGCCACGCGCTCGATCTCCACGCGCAGCTCCTGTCCGAAGAGAACATGCGCTGGCTCAAGGGCTTGCCGTACCAGATCAAGCTCGAAGACATCAACGTCAACCTCTGTCACGGCTCGCCGGTGCGGCTGGAAGAGTTCGAGTACATCTTCGCGCCGGAGCAGGCGCGCGAGTGCCTGCCGATCTATCAAGACCTCGGGCACCTCACCCTGATCGGTCACTCACATCTGTGCAAGGTGTTCGCGCTCACCGCCAACAGCGTGGAAGAGCTGCCGCCGATCGATTTCGAGCTCCAGCCCGATCGCAAGTACATCGTCAGCGT
>DATLIL010000467.1:0-14533 GCA_035539475.1 Polyangiaceae bacterium | reverse complement strand
CGTCACGGTGGTCGCGCTCCTCTGCGACTCGGCTGACGCAGCCACGGCCGAGCTCGCGCGCACCACGCTCGGCAAGCTGCCAGCGCCCATCGTCAACGGCGCGCTGTCAGCGGACCTGGCCGGCTCGGTCATCGACAAGCTGGCGCGCGCCCAGGCCGGCGATCCCGAGTTCGTCTCCGCACTTTTGCGCATGCCGCGTCTCCTGCCGGAGACGCTCGAGCACCTGGCCGAGACGGCCGACGAGAAGCGCGGCGAGGTGATCGCCACGAACGAGCAGCTGATGCTGCAGAATCCCCGCACGATCGAGCGGCTCTACATGAACAAGGCGGTGCGCATGTCCACCGCCGACCGCCTGATCGAGCTCGCAGTCCGCAATGGCCTCGAGCTCGGCATCCCCGCTTTCAAAGAGGCCGCCGCGGCGATCCAGAACGAGCTCATCGCGGAGCCGAGCGAGGAACCGAGCTTCGACGACGTGCTGTTCAAGGAGACCGACCAGATCGCCGAAGAGTCGGCGGCCGCCGAGGGCGAGGACACGCACGAAGTCGACGAGGAGGGCGAGGAGCACCTGCGCGACAAGTTCTTGCCGCTGCACGCCCAGATCGCGCAGATGACGATCACGCAGAAAATCCGGCGCGCGCAGATGGGCACCGCCGCCGAGCGCCTGATCTTGGTGCGTGACCCGAACCGACTCGTCGCCGTGGCGGCGGCCAAGAGCCCGAACATGCGCGACAACGAGGCCGTGCAGATCTCGGCGGCGCGCTCGGTGGGCGACGACGTCTTGCGTGTGATCGCGATGAACCGCGAGTTCACGCGCCACTACCAGGTCAAGCTGAACCTGGTGACCAATCCACGCACGCCCTTCACCTTCGTTTCACGGCTGATCCCGCTCTTGCGCGACAATGACCTCAAGGTCATCGCCAAGAGCAAGAACGTGAGCGGCGCCGTTGCGCAGGCCGTCAAGCAGCAGATCTCGCGCAAGGCCTAGCAGCGGGGGCGTTCCCCTCGCCTACTTGTAGTACATCCGGCGGATCACGCTGTTCTCGAGGATGAACAGGTCGCCGCTCCCCGGATCGTAGTGGATGTCCGTCGGCTTGTTGAACTCGGCGGCCATACCGATGCCGACGACGTGATTGGCACAGGGTGCCACGACGCTGCCTGCCATCGTGATCACCTCCCCGTCCGCGACCCTGATCTTGCGGATGACGCAGTTGTCGCTGTCCGCAACGATCAGATCGGTGCCGTCGAACGTCACACCGCGCGGGCCATTGAACAGCGCCTCGGCAGCTGGGCCGTCCTTGTGCCCCGGGAGGTTCGGATCGTCGACGTCGTAGCCGGCGAAGGTGCTGACCGTGTTCGAGCTCGCCGTGCCGCCTCCGAGCACGACGCGCCGCACCAGGTGGTTCTCGGTGTCGCCCACGAACAGATCCGTGCCGTCCGTGGCGATCTTGCGCGGCCCCTCGAACTCCGCGATGTTGCCGGCGCCGTTCACGTCGCCGGTGTTGTTGTTGTTGCCGGCGATGGTCGAGGAAGTGCCGTTGCTCGTGCTGATTCGGCGCACGGAAGCGTTGCCCTCTTCCACGACGTAGAGGTTACCGCCGAGCAGGACCATGCCGCGCAGACCGTCGTATTGCGACGCCCCCGACCAGCCGTCGTTGTCGCCCGCGCTGCCGCCGCCGCTCAGCACGTTGACGTCGAAATTGATGAGGTCGACCGCACGAATGCGGTTGTTGCCGGAGTCGGCCACCCAGAGCGTGTCGCCGTCGGTGGCCAGGCCGTCGACGAAATTGAAGCGGGCGTCCGAACCCACGTCGTTGACGTAGCCAGGGCTGCCACACACGCCGGCAATGGTCTGTACCGTGGCCGTCGCGATCTCGATGCGGCGGACACAGTTGCTCCCGGAGACGTAGAGGTAAGTGCCGTCGCCGGTGATGGCGCGCAGCGTCGTGTTGGCGTCGCCGTCACCGAACACCGCTGCCTGCCCGACGCCGTCCATCGAAGCGCTGGCGACGGTGCCGAAGGTGCCGGCCCAGTCGATCACGCAGCCCGTGGTCTCGCCGGGACAGTCGTCCGTGGGAGCGCTTCCACCTGCTCCCGCGGTGCCCGGATCGCCGTCACCACCGGCTCCCGCGTCGCCGACCGGACCCGCTCCCCCGTCTGTCGGCTTTCCTGCCGTTCCGCTCGAGCCGCCCGAGGTCGTGCCCCCGTTCGGCCCTCCGCCACCACTGGAGGTGCCCGACGTTCCACCACTCGTCTCCGCGCCGGTTCCGGCGGAAGACGTTCCGCCGGCGTTGCCCACGCCGCCGCTGCTCCCGCCGCGAGCACCGGCTCCAATCGGATCACTGAAGTCGTCGTGGCCGCTGCCGCCGCAGGCGTAGGCAGTGGCCAGAAGGGTCATCATCGTAAGCGCAGCGCGCATGCAGAAGCCTCCGCGTCAGCCGTGGAGCTGATCCACACGATTATGGGGGCTCAGGCCTGCGGTCTCCAACGGTCGCGCGGGCCGACGACGCAGATCAGTGCGACAACGGCGACGTTGCGCCTACACAGAGCACATCGACGTCCGACGCTACTCCGAGGTGTTGATCGTCTTGCCGCTTCGCTTTTGTTCCGTCGCGAGACGAGCCGCACGCTGCGCTTCTGCCTGCTTCACCTTCTCCGGATCCACGACGTAAGGTGAGACGCGCTCGCTCTTCTCGAACTTCTCGCGGTAGGCAGTGGCTTCGATCCGACTGCGGAACGGGCCGACGCGCACGCGGTGCCACAGGCCGCGCTCCGGAACGTACGCGGCCTGGCGATAGGCCTTGTGACCGCGCCGCCTGAGATCCTCGACCAGCGCGTCCGCGTCGGCGGCGTCCTTGAAGCTCGCCACCTGAAGCTGAAAGCCACCTTCCATACCGGGAGGTGCCAGGGTGCCGTCTTCGGGCAAGCGCGCCGCGCCTGCCGCCAGGACGGTCAGCGGATCCTTGGGCGCCGTGGTGACGGGCGTCGAGTGCAGCACGTCGCCCACCGGCAGCGGCACGACCGGCAAGCGATCGCTGGCGGGCGGCGGAGCGCTCGGCACGGCGACGAGCTCACCCTGTTTGACCAGGCGGCCGCGCTCGTCCTTGACCGCGGCGAGCGCGGTCGTCGGCTTGTCGGAGTCGCTCAGCAGCGACGGAAAGGACACATCGCGCCCTTCCAGCGTTTCAGCCGGCGGTGCCCCGTTCTTCGCCTGGGAGACCAGCTCCGCCAGCGGATCCTTGACTGGCTTGGCGGCGGGCCCGGAGCGGCCTGCCATCACCGCAAAGCTCGTGACGATGGCGGCTCCGGCGAGTGACGCCAGAAGGAGCGCACCAAAACGCGAAGGGCGGGAGGCTCGGTCGTCTTCCTGGATTTGCTCCAGGTTGCGTACGCTCACGCTGTCCATGGTCGGCCATGACAGCTAACCTCGAGTCCGCCGCGTCGGACCAGTTTTAGGCTGCAGTCGGCCGCGCCGAACGCTTACGTAAGGCCCAGGTAGTCGGCGGCCTTCCACGACGTCTCCTCCACCTCTCGCTCGGGCACGCTGTCGGCGACGATGCCGCCACCCGTGAAGTACTCCGCGCTGCTGCCGCGGATCGTCAACGTGCGGATGGCCATGCCGAGCTCGAGCGTCCCGTCGTGCTTCAGAAAGCCGAACGCGCCCGTGTAGAGCCCACGCCGAGCGGCTTCGAGCTCCGCAATGACTTCCATGGCGCGCACCTTGGGAGCACCCGTCACGCTTCCGCTCGGCAGCATGGCGCCGAGGAGCTCGCCGCGACCGACCGAGCGAGGTAGACGCGCCTCGATCGTCGCCACACGGTGGTGGACGCTGGCGTGCGACTGCACGCTGGGCAGCTGAGCCAGACGCACGGTGCCAGGTATGGCCAGCCTGCCGAGGTCATTGCGTTCCACATCAATGATCATCGTAAGCTCGGCGATTTCTTTGGGATCTTCGTCGAGCTCGCGAGCCAGCGCTGCATCGCGGATCGGGTCGGCGGAGCGCGGGCGCGTGCCTTTGATCGGCGAGGTCCAGACCAGCCCATCCGGCGCCTGTGCGAGAAAGAGCTCCGGCGACGTCGCCACGACGGACACCTCCGGCCACTCGAGCGCGACCGAGAACGGTGGGAGCGAGCGCCGCGCCAGACGCGAGAGAAGGTCCCAAGGCCGACCTTCGATGCGAAAGCCGAGGCGACGCGCGAGGTTGACTTCGTACACCTCACCCTGAGCGATGAGCACGAGCGCACGACGCACGCGCGCGAGATGAAGCTCGGGAGATTCCAGCGCGGAGTCGAGCGTGAGCGAAGGGACGCTCTCGCGCGGCGGACGATCGAGTAGTGCTCGCAGCTCGTCGACCCGGCCCTGATCGTCGCCGATGACGCTCACGCTCTCACCCACCTGGACCCACGCGCCGTAGCGCCGCCAGAGTGGGCGGCTGATGGCGGCCGGCGGGCGCACGTCCGTCATGCGACGTTCGAGGTCGCGACGTGACTCGTAGGGGAGCAGGCCGAACCAACGCGGCACGCCGCCCCCATCGGGCTCACTCCGGACGGCAAGCTCGGGCTCCGGATCGAAAGCCGAGGCGACGGAGCTCGCATCGCAGCTGATCCAGGCCTTCCGGCCATGGTCGGACCAGGCCATCACGACGTCACGACGGTCGCTCAGACGCCGCACGATCGCGAAGGGATCTGGCTCGAGCGACGTCGGGCGTTCGAAGAGCATCACACCACGACCTGAACGCGCGACGTGACCACCGCTCCGGCGAGCGGCGCCCGTACCCTGGCGCCCGGCCACACCACACAGCGTGAAAGGGTGCCCGCTCCACTCACCTCTGCTCCACTACCGAGCACGGTGCTCTCGAGCGCCACTGCGCTCGGTACGCGAACTCCGTCCGCGACGTAGCTCGGCCGCCCTGCCAGCCAACGCTCGTTGGCAGCCAGGTAGTCGCCGAGGCTGTCGCCGATCGAGAGCACCTCGGCCGACACGGTAACGCTGTCGATCCGCCCTCCCCGACGCAGGCGTGGCAAGGCGAAGTCACCCACGAGGCAGCCGAGCTCTGGAAGGTCGCGCAATGCTTCCGGGCCCAGGGCACACACGCTGAGGTAGTCCCCGCCGAGGACCTCTTCACCGAAGCGCTCGTCGCGCAGGCGCACCACCTGGCCGTCTCGCCCGAGCCCTACGCGCCCCTCGCCGCAGGGGCGTGGCCGCACCGCCATGCTGAAACCGGCACCAGCCGCTGCCTGGAGCAGCTCGCTCGCCGGAAACTCGAAGACGTGGTCGGCGTTGACGACCAGGACGGGACCAGCGCCCAGAAGATGACGAGCGCCCGCCACACCACCCGCCGTACCGCGGATTTCCGACTCGACGACCACTTCGAGCAAGAACGGGCAACGCTCCGTAAACTCGAGCAAATGCGGCGCGAGGTGGTGCGCGTTGAGCACCGCACCCTCGATGCCGGCGCGCTGCAGGGCCTCCACGACGTGCGCGAGAACGGGGCGGTCTCCGAGCGGCAAGAGCGCCTTGGGTAATTCCTCGGTGAGCGGCCGGAGTCTGGTGCCGAGACCGGCAGCGAGGATCATCGCGGTGGCCAAGGCCGGCACTATGCCACGATTACTGGCCCGCATCCGAAGGCGCGTGCTACGCGGGGTGCATGTTCCGCTGGCACGACGCGCTGTCCGGAGTCGCGAGCTTTGCGGTGCTCTTCGCCCTGGTCTCGGGCGCCGGATGCGGCACCGACGCCAAGGCGATCGACGAGTGCCGCGACATCGAGCAGGCGCGCTGCGAGGCGGGAGCCGCTTGCGGCCTGGTCGACGACGTCGACGAGTGCAAGCGCTTCTACCGCGACCATTGCCTGCACGGCATGGTGGTCGAGTCGCCCGGTCAGAACGAGGTCGACCGCTGCGTCAGCACGATCAAGAAGGCGGGAGCCTGCGCCGAGACCAACGTGGAGGCCACGCTCGCCGACTGCCCGGACGTCAGCACGAGCTCGAGCAGCATGCTCGCCTGCGACGTGGTCCTCACGCCGGAGAACACCGTGGAGTGCGATTTCCTCACGCCGGCCCCGGCCGCGACCGGAGGCAGCGGAGGCACCAGCAGCAGCGCCGATCCGGACGCGGGCGACAGCTTTGCGGCGCTGGACGGGGGATCCGACGCTGGGGCCGGTGGGGCAGCAGGCAGCCCCGCTGCCGCGGGCGCCGGGAACTGAGCCAAGGTCGAGACGGCCGGAGCCAATGATGCTAGGACGCGCGGCATGAATTTGGCCCGCGTCGCAACGGCAGGCGCGCTCCTCGCACTGACTTCGCTGGGCTGCACGGATGAGCCGGAGCTCGTGATCGTCATCGCGCACCCGACCCTGATCCAGGTGAGCCCGACGGCGTTTCTCGGCACGGTCCCTTGTATGGCCGGCGAGGGCGCCATGCAGCGCTACGTCGCGACCGTGTTCGACGTCTCGCCCGAGTCCGACGAGGAGATGGGAGCAGGTGGCGCTGTGGCTGGGCCAGCCGAGAACTTCGCGCTGCCGAGCTCCGGCCCAACACCCTGCGGCGCCCCGATCGCGACGGCCTTCGTCGTCCACGGTCGGCTCTACGCTGCCGAGATCGATGGCTACGATCGAGACGACATCGAGCCGCTGGCGACCGGTGCACGTCAGATGGTCGACCAGGACGGGGAGATAGTCCCGCCCCGCTGGACGACCAGCTGTGGCCGCGAGCCTGGCGAGAGCGTGATGGCCATCTACCAGGTCACGCGCGAGGTCTCGAGCTGCGAGCCATTGGAAGACCACTCACCGTCGGCGGCCGAGCCCAAGATCGCCGTCAGCCTGGACGATGCCCTCGGCGATCTCGCTTGCGGCACCGATCCGGGACAGGTTGCGCGCTTCGAGGTGGTGAGCACCAACGGTGACACCGCCGAAGCGACCTGCGGCGACGCGGCGACACTGACGGGCGTGAGCCCGGGCGCAGTGCTCGAGCTCCAGGTGCTGGCGTACGAGAGCGGGCAGACGTCCCCGGCCTGGGGCTCGGCCTGCAGCGCGGCGCCGCTGACCGGCGTCACCGTCCAGGCCGAATGCCAGATCCTGGCGTCAGAGGGCGCACTCGACATCGACCTGCCCCAGGTGCTGGAAAGCATACCGCTCGACTGCGAGACCGAGCTCCGCGAAGTCGTTGCTGACCCGGGCGGTGACTTGCCTGCCCAGCGTGTAACTCCGCCAGGCTGCAACAACACGTTGCGGCTGAGTGACCTTCCTCCCGGCGACACCACGGTAAGCCTGAGCACCACGCTGTCGGACGGTTCCACCGGACCTACCCTCACCTGCAGCGGAACGGTGCTCCCGGGTCTCTCGGTACCCGCGGACTGCACGGAAGGCTGACGGTTTGCTCGCGAGCGCCAGGCGCGTCAGGATCTCGTAGCGATGGCGCACTACAGCGACGCCCCCATGGTCAGCCTGCCCCGACCCGGGCGTGCGCTGAAGGGAGTGCTGATCGCGCTGCTTGCGCTGTGGTTGATGTTCGCCGTCGGCATCAACTGGGCCGGCGTTCCGGAGGAGCTCTTCCTCCTGTTCTGCGGCAACGCCCAGCAAATCATGCAGGGCGAGGTCTGGCGTCTGTTCACGGCGCCGGTGATGCACCAGCCGACCGGCACCATCGGGCACATCCTGACGGCGATGTTCGGGCTGTACTTCCTGGGCCCGTCGCTGGAGAAGCAGTGGGGTGCTCAGCGCTTCCTGCGCTTCTTGCTGCTTTCGGGCGTGATCGGCTACGCGCTGCAGTTCCTTCTGCTGATCGCGCTGCCCGGTAACCTGGCGAGCAAGGTTGCCCAAGCCTACTGGTACGGATCGTTGCCGGTGATCGACGCGGTGGCCATTGCCTGGGCGCTCAACAACCGCGGCAGCTCGGTGCGTTTGTTCTTCGTCCTGCCCGTGAGCTCGACGGGGCTCATCGTATTCATCGTCGGCGCCAACCTCATGTACCTGCTGGCCCTGACGGAGAATTTCGAGGGCCGCATCGCTCCCTTCGGCGGCATGTTCGCCGGCTGGTTGCTCGGCGCGAGCACGCCTTCCCCCGCGCGCAAGGCGTGGCTCAAGCTCAAGCTGGCCCGGCTCGACGCCGAGGCGCGCCGCGAGGGCCGCGCTCGGCGCCAGCGCAGCAAGAACAGTCACCTGCGCGTGATCGAGGGTGGCCGGGAGAGCGAAAAATCGAGCGATAAACGCGGCCCCGACGGCCGCTGGCTCAATTAGCTGCTCCCGCCGCGCCGTCCTCCTCCTTCTCGTGTTGCTTGCAGTCACTCCAGTGACCGCTCTCGCAGCGCTGTTCGCCGGCAACACACGTCCTGACACCGTTGCGCACACTGACGGTGATCTTGCACTCGCGCTTCGCCTCGTGTTTGCAAAGTCCTACCGCTACGTCGTCGGCGTCGTCTTCTCCGGGCTCGGGCTCCCCGTTCGAGACCGCGGCCCCCGGCGGCGTGGGCAAGACGTCCGGGTGGTCGACGTCCACGTCGCCGCAGCCGGCGCAGAATGAAAGAACCATGACAGCGAGACCCCAGCGCATGCTCGCGGCCGTTGCAGCTGGCATGCCGTCTGAAGCGTTGCTCGATTTAGGCTGATGTGCGCGTGTAGGTAGGCGTCGCCAGCGCCCGTCAGTGCCAAAAACCGTCACTCCATGGCGCGCAAAGTGACGCAAAAGGGAACTGCCGGCTGAGTGGAGACCACGAAAGCTGCTTTATGACCGGCTTTCTCGGGCTCCGAGCTAGAGGCACGCGCCTTGCTAACTCTGCGGGGTATGCGGTTCTTTCCCTGGAGGGGAATCGCGTGGGTGTGGTCGTGTCCTCTCAGCGTCTCGGTGGCATTACTGGCGGCTTGCGGCGGCCCGTCCGAGCGCAGTCCAACACTGCCCTGGGGCCCCCCGGCGACGACGGCGGGCCCCGGCGGTCCCTGCGCCAGCCCGAACACCGGCTGCACCTGCAACGACGAGCAGGCCCAAGTTGATTGCGGCAGAGTTAGGGAAACGCACGGTGACTACGTCACCTGCTCCATGGGCACGCGCACCTGCGAGAGCGGGCGCTGGAGCGAGTGCCAGGGCGACCGCATCACGCTCAAGTCCGTCGCGCCTCGACCAGCATCGGGGCTGCGGCCCCTGACCCTCGGGACATCCGCGCCGTGCGCGGCCGGTTTCGACGCCTGCGATCCGTACTGCAACTTGATCGAGGACGAGCCCGACGCCGAGCTCGACCTGCCCGACGGCTTCGAAGCGGACGACGACGGCCTGACTATCGTGGAGACGGGCACGGGCAGCTGCACTTCCCTCACCCTCACCCCCGACGTCGCCGGCGTGACGGTCACGGATTTTTCGCCGCTGACCGCCGTGAACAGCGACGACACCTCGCAGACCATAGACTCGATCGGCTTCACCCTCGAGGCGAGCCCAGCGGGATGCGCGGCCGAGCCCTTTGCCACCACCTGGACGATCGACAAGGTCGACCGAGCCGCGATCACGGGCACGACCAGCGCGGATGGCGACCTCACCCTGGCGCTGCCGCTGGCCGGGACGATCACCGTCACCGCCTACGCCGCGGGCCTCAGCGACTCGGCCGAGCTCACGGTCAAGGTCAACGTGCTCGAGACCTCGTCGAGCGACGTCGCGCCGAACACCGCCGCCGTTTCGAGCCACGGTCACGTGTCCGCGTTCGGCGCCTGGAACAGCCCGGCGGCGGGCACGATCGCGAGCTCGGCATACTGGCTCTATCCCTACCAGGACACCTATTTTCCCCTCGGACTGCCGGCGCCGGTCGTTCAGTTCTGGTGCACGCCGGCGGGCACGACCTCGGCGTGCCGCACCACTGCCAACAGCAGCAGCGTGAGCCGCGCGGTCAAGCTGTCGCTGCGCTGGCCAACGAGCTCTTCGTCGAACCCCTCGGCGAGCAACACCTCGGACTTCAACTACTCGATCATCGTCGACGAGCGGAACACGGTCTCCGACAACGCGGCGAGCCCGGTCACCGTCTCGTCCACGGCCTGGGATCCCCAGGTCGTCAGTCCCGAGGACGTCTGGGACTACTTCGAGCAGACCGCGCGCGGCGACGACGCGGATCTGGTGATCCAGCGGCGGTACCGCTCGTCCACGACGTCCGTTTTGGAGCAGGAAAGCCGACGGCCCATTCACTTCGTCGACGGCCAGCTCAAGGGCACCGTCTACTACAACAGCTACAGCTCCCCGCAGGGCGGAAATACGGGCGCGGTGCTGGCGATCGCGCCGGGCGCCGACGAGCCTGTCGTTGCGGTGCAGCCGAGCGGGCGCTGCACCGTCTGCCACACCGTGAACGTCGACGGCACTCGGCTCATCGCCAATGGCAGCAGCAACGCCACCTTCAACAGCTCCCGGCGCTACGACATCAGCGACCCTGACGACTTCGACTCACCGCCCGTGCTGAACAGCTACGACAGGAGCTCGAGCACCGACACCGAGAACGTCGGCGGCGACCGCTTCACCTTCGGCGCGCCGTTCCTCGACGGCAGGCTGTACATGACCCACGGCGGCAGCAACAGCGGCGATAACAACTGGCGCGCGCCGCCGGACGCCTCCAAGTTCTACGACGTGACCAACCCTGGCACGGCGCTGTCGGTCACGAACTGGCACAGCAACGTCTATGCAGCGACGCCGCGCTTCTCGAGCGACGGAACGAAGCTCGCGTTCGGATTCTGGAGCGGCACGAGCCTGGCGCAGTCACCCTCCGGAACGCTGGCTCCGTCCACGACCAGGCTCGCTGCCGTGGATTTCGGCTGCTCGTCGCCACCCTGCAGCAGCACGTCGAGCGGCTGGAACGTCAGCAACGCCCGCAACCTCACGCCCGCGGTCTCCACCGGTCTCAACGCCAACAGCAACCACGTCAAGGTGGCCCGCCCCACGTTCACGCCGAGCGGTGACGCCGTGATCTATCAGGCGCAATACCGGACGTCGCGCTCGAGCAGCAGCGGCGGCGTCCTCTCGAGCGCCTGGTCTCCATCGGACATCAACAGCGTCGGCGGCGCCCTGGCCGAGCTCTGGATGTCGAACGTGCCGGTCAACGCGGGCAGCGCGGCCTCACCCACACGCCTGCTCAAGCTCAACGGTCTCGACGCGAACGGCAACGCGTACCTGCCCGAAACCAGTCAGCGAGCCCAGAGCGCCCTCAGCGGCGACAACGCCAAGTACCACCGCAACAGCGCGCAGAACTTCGGCATCACCCAGGCCGACAACTGCGGCAACACCGGCACGGCGACGAGCGTCGTCGATTACCGTCTGAACTACCTGCCCAGCATCGCGCCCAGCGAAGCCGGCGGCATGGTCTGGGTCATCTTCACCTCGCGGCGAATGTACGGCAACGTCGCTTACAACGACCCCTGGGACGCCGAGCCTTGCAACCCCAACGCCGGCATACCCACCAGCTGCAGCGCGAACAGCTGCTACTCCGGCGCCGTTCCGACCAAGAAGCTCTGGGTCGCCGCCATCGACAAGAACTGGACGCCAGGCACCGATCCCAGTCATCCCGCGTTTTACCTGCCCGGCCAGGAGCTCGAGGCCGGCAACTCCGACGGCTACTGGGTGAGCGAGCCGTGCGCCGCCGTGGGACAGAGCTGCGAAACTAGCGACGACTGCTGCGACGGCAGCGGCAGCGCGGCGACCACCGGGTGCAAGGTCACGGACGTCTCCAGCGTCCCGCCGTCGAGCCAGTGCGCCGAAAAGGACAGCTGCTCCGAGGTCGATCAGGCCTGCGACACCAGCGACGATTGCTGCGAGGGCCTCACCTGCCCCGACGGCGGCGGCGTCTGCGTCAACACCGACCACACCGTGTACGAGAGCCAGGTCTACGAGCGCGTCTACGAAGCCGATTGCCCCATCGACACGCTGCCGGAGTGGCGCTTCTTCGAATGGCGCGCGACCACGCCTCAGGGAACGTCGATCGAGTTCACGGCGCAGACGAGCGCGGACGCCGAAAACTACGAACCTGCGGCGCCGGCGACGATCGGCACCGCGGACGAGAGCACGCCGCCCGGCGTCTGGCATCGCGGCGCCACTCCGGTGCAGGAGGTGCTGCTGGCCCAGAACCCCGTGGTCAAGTCGCAGCACTATCTGAAGGTGACCATGACCTTCAATCCGGACCACGACGGCAAGGTAGCGCCCAAGCTGCACAAGTGGCGCCAGATCGTCGATTGCGTCCCGTCGCTATGAGACGTCCGAAGGCCATCGCGGAGCCATGGCACTTCCCCACGCATCGTGTTATCGCCAGGGCCGGGTTTACCATGACGAATTCGCGCATGATTGTGGCGACGATCGCCCTGTCGCTGCTGGGCTGCCAGAAGAGCGGGAAATCTTCCGCGCCGTCGGCCTCGGTCTCGGCCTCCGCGGCGGCTGCGCCGGCTCTAAAGCCGGGCGTCGATGCCGCGTTGCTCGGCGAGCTCACCAACCTGACGAAGACCTGCAAGATCGACGAGAAGGCGGGCTCGGTCGACTGCCCACAGAACGAGCAACGTAAGCTCACCAGCGATTTCGTCTCCAATCAACGCTCGCGGCCCAAGGCCGTCGCTACGTTCGCCGCGGCCCTCGGCGATCCCAACGTGCAGCTCCGGGCCATGGCGGCCAACGTCCTGCACGGCGCGTTCCGCTCGCCGTGGGGACCTGACGCGAAGGCCGGCTCGGTCAGCGCCGACGACGCCAAGGCGCTGCTCGACGCAGCCCTCGCGCTCCCCAAGGCGGAGGCACGACAAGCCATGCCCGCCGCCGTGCACGCGTCGATGCTGGCTGGCACCGCCCCCGCTCTGTACGAGGCCCTCGACAAGTCCAAGGAGAGCGACCTCGCGCCCATCGCCTACCGCTACCTGATGACGCACGGTCGGCTCGACGCTTTCCCGAAAGTGCAAGAGCTGGTCAAGAACACGAACACGGGCATCGCGCTGGCTGCACTCGAGAGCCCGCGCAACATGCTGAACTGGACCACCGCCGAACAGGCCGCCATCTGCCCGTGGGCAGAGCCGTTCCTCGGCGACCAGCGCCCCGCCATCGCGGCCAAGGCCGGCACTGTTCTCAGCGGCTGCAGTGGCGAGTTCATCGACAAGCTCCTCGACAACGGCGAGGCCGCGGTCAAGGCCAAGACCTTCACCGGTTCGCAGCTCACCGCCTTTCGCGATCTCTGCGCCCCGCGCGCGAACAAGCAGCAAGAGGGCGCCTCCGAGCAGCAGTGCGCACGCACGCGAAAGCTGCTCGAAGGCGTGGTCGAGAACAAGGCTCTGGACGAGGCCACGAGGGTGACGGCGCTGTCCGCCCTCTCCTACCAGTGGCCCGACGACAAGGCGCTCAAGCTGGCACAGAAGCTGGCAAAGGGCCCCGACAAGAACCTCGCGGAGCAGGCCAAGCGCACCGCGGAACGCCTGGAGCAGCGCAACGCGGCTGCAGCCGCCACCGACAAGAAGCCGGGCAAGCCCGGGGCTCCGAAACCAGCCGCGCCCAAGCCAGCCGCTCCCGCGCCGCAACCGGCCGCAGAATAGCCAGGCACTGGCTCCGCTGAGCTTGGATTGGTGCGCGAAGTACGCCGTCCGGCCTACACGCAAATCTTTTCAGGCCCTGCAGTGATTGCGGACCCAGGGCGTTATCCCGGCGCGCAAAATGCGCGAAATCATGGGCTTATTGCTAGCCTCCGCCTGACACCCGACGAGGCACGCCACGTGCAATTCCAACGGGCCGGGTCCGCTGCGCGCGCGCCCCGGCTGTTTGGTCCCCGCTCTGGTACCCTCTTGGGTTGAGCTTTCACGCCCCGACTCTTCGCGCCCCAAAATGAACTTCACGAACCTCGGCCACCTGGTCGTCAAGCTAACGAGCGGCGTCGCGCTCGGCGTCGTGATGGCCTCCGTGGTGCCGGGCTGCGGCGACGAAGATCATCCGCCGGCGTTCACTGGCGGAGGCGACACCAACGTGATCGTGACCGGTGGCCCGTGCACCGAGGGCAGCACCCGCGACTGTCACCTGACCTTGAGCGAGCACAACGGCGTCCTGACTTGCCTCAACGGCTCGAGGACCTGCGACGACGGTGCCTGGAGCGATTGCGAGGGCGACCTGTCCACCATGGCGGCGCCGAGCTGGTACCAGCAGGGCGTCCTGCGGGCCCAGGCGCTGAGCACGCCCGCCGACTGCGTTCCGGACAACCCGTGCGACCCGACCTGCCAGCAGTACGACGAAAACCCCGCTACCCCGCTGACGCCCACGCTCACGCCGGGCATGACGTTCACGAGCCCGTACAACTGGACTCAGGGCTCGCTCTACGGTTTTCCGGGCGGTCTGGTGCGCAAGGGCATCAATGAGCCCTGTCACACGGCAAGCGACTGTCAGTTCGACATGTACTGTCAGTACCCGGGCAAGGGCACTTGCACCCACAGTATGTGCGAGACCGGCGCCGCGCTCAGCAACACCTGCGACACCGGTAACAGCACGACGTCGTGCGTGCAGCGCATCTGCGACGTGGACAGCACCTGCTGCACGGCGGCCAACTGCGAACATGACCTGTGCGTGACGGG
>DATLIL010000466.1:0-4540 GCA_035539475.1 Polyangiaceae bacterium | reverse complement strand
AACTGGCAGAGCCCGACGGTGTACTCGTAGAGGTCGTCCTCGACGTGCACGCGGGCGGCCACTGACTGCAGCTGCAGGACGTCGCTCGCGCCCAGGACGACGTGTGGCTCGGGCGGCGCGATGCCGTGTGCGCGCAGCATGGCCACCTCGTCCTTTTCACTCGGGTAACCCATCTGCACGCGCACCAGGAAGCGATCGATCTGCGCCTCGGGCAGCGGGTACGTGCCCTCGAGGTCCACCGGGATCTGCGTGGCCAGCACGAAGAAGGGATCGGGTAGCTCGAAGCGATCACCCTCGATCGTGACCTGCCGCTCCTGCATGGCCTCGAGCAGCGCGCTCTGGGTCTTGGCGGGCGCGCGGTTGATCTCGTCGGCCAGCAGCACGTTGGTGAAGATGGGGCCCGCGCGCAGTGAGAAGGTCCCATCCTTGGGGCTGAGCACGTAGGTGCCCGTGATGTCAGCCGGCAGCAGGTCGGGGGTGAACTGCACGCGGCGGATGGTGCAGCCGAGCGACTGGGCGAAGGCCTTGACCAGGGTCGTCTTGGCGATTCCCGGCACGCCCTCGAGCAGCACGTGACCGCGCGCCAGGAGCGCGACCAGCATCATGTCGACCGCACTGACGTCACCGATGTAGACGCGGCTGACTTGCCGGCGGACCTCGGTCAGACGCTGGCGGGCGGCTTCGATCTCGCTGATGTGCAGGGCGTGCATCGGGTCTCGAGGGCTATGGCGGGCGCTGGATGCTAGCCAACGCCGCCACGGTGGTCGATCTCATGGGCGAGCGCCATCGTCTTTTTCCCGAGCTCCGCCAGCCGCGAAGCCGGCAGATGCAGGCGCTGGCCTGCGGCGAGCGCGGCCGGTCCCCGGGCAAGCTCGCGCAGGAGGGCGCGGATTTCGTCAGCCTTTTTACGGTCGAACAGGCCCTGCTGCTCGGCCTCGGCGAGGAGCCTTTCGGGGGACTGTTTTGGATCCAGCGAGACCCGCTGGGCGAGCGTCTCGATCAGCGCCGCGTGCAGCTCGGTGAGGGCCAGCGCGTGGTCCGTGCTCGGCGCCGCAAGGACCGCGGCACGACCCGCAACCCCGCCCTGTGAGAGCAGGGGCTGCGCGACGGCGTAGCGCGGAAGGTACGGGCGATAGGTCTTCAGTGCGGTCCCCACCGCCCAGGCCAGGAGCAGGAGCGCTGCCGCGGCCCCGAACGCCAACGCCACTCCGGGGGGCAGCCCGTGGCTGCGCACGTCCGTGAGGATGTCCTCGAAGGCCGAGAGCGCCTCGCGTGCATCGCGCACCAGGCCGCCCTGGCCGCCGTACTGACCGCGCTGACGAAAGCCGTTGGCCACGAGGTAGAGCTTGCCGCCGCGCTCGCCCCACGTGTCGGGCTCGACGAGGTACTTGACCAGGCCCGCGCCAAACGCGCGATTGCCCGGGTAACGCATCATCAGGTTGATCACGGCCGAAGGGTCACCCATGACGAACAGGCGACCGCGGTTCGCGATCACTCCGGTCACCGCCAGCGTGGCGTTGGGCTCGCCGACGGCGGGGATCTCCAGCACGGGGGTGAGGTTCGGATGAACCAACGCCGAGGGATGATTGGTGACGAGACGCTCGACGCCGACCACCACTGGGTGGCGATTCTGTTCGACGCCCGCGACCGCCTGCACCGCCGGGATCGCCACTGCCAGGTCAGGGTTCTGGCGCAGCGACTGGCCCGGGCGCAGCGGCGCGTTGACCCGCTGAATGCGATAGCGAGCCAGCAGGTTCGTTGCCTTGCCGTGATCGTCCAGTACGGCAAGGCGACCACCTGCGATCAGGAACGCGGCGATCTCGTCGGGGTTGAGCTCGACCTCGGGGTGGAGCACGAGCACGCCGTCGTTCGGCGTGAGCTGCTCGAAGTCGAGCGTCGCCACGAGCTCCACCCGCTCCTTGCCGAGCTCGGTGCGGGCTATCTGCAGTAGCTCGCTGGTGCCCTCCCACTCGGTGTCGTTGAAATCGAAGGCGGCGCGGGCGGGTCGCGGCAGCACCGTCACCAGGAGGACGAGGACCAGCCAGGCGAGGGCCGGCGGCCGGCCTCGGCTCTGCGCACTCCTGAGCCGGCTGGGGCTTTTGCACCCCGGCGCCGGAGCGGCCGGTCGGCTGAGTATGCTGCGAGCGGTGAGCATGGGGGTCAGGTCGATCCGGAGCCGAGGAGCGCGTCGCCCCGACTCGGCCCCGGACAGACAAGCGGTTTCGCGAGGTTGGACTTCCCGAGCGGGCAAACTCAAGTCGCTTTATCGCACCGCGCTAAACTTCCTGGTAGGCGCGTCGTATCAGAAACGGACGGGCGCGGTTCCACCCACGTGCCCTCGAGCCGCCGATGATCCTTGTGAAAGTCCTTCGGTTTCGAGAACTTGACCAGGCGACCAACGACGCTACATTAGTTCTTAGCAGGGTCTTGCGGACCCAGAAAGCGAGGCCGGGAATGCTCCCCCCGTTCATCATTGAACAAATCCGGCGCCGAGAGCAGGAAGAGCGCCGGCGGCGTGATCAGGAGCAGCCTCGCCTCGAGCTTCCCGTGGATGCGTATCGTCCCGCCCCCAGGCCGAAGAAGGACGACGACTCTACCGAGCGCGAGTCAGGGATCGTGATCCTCGATCTCGGTTGACGTCGCGTTGACCCATTCAAGTTAATTCAGCGCTCCTGCGGGTGGCACGAGCCTTTGGGGATGTACTAGGCTCCGCGCGCCGATGGCCGCCCGCCAGTATCTGTTTGCGCTCTCCGCGCTGCTTTTAGGTTGTTTCGATCCTGGGGAGGGCATCGAGCCACCAGCGGAGAAGGTTTACTTCCCCGTTGGACTAGCCGTCGACGACACCGGCTCGTTCCTTTACATCGCAAACAGCGATTTCGATCTCCAGTACAACGCTGGAACGCTTCAGAGCTGGGATCTCGCTGCGCTGCGCGAGCGGCTGCCGCGCAATTGTAAGGCTGACGCGGACTGCCTCGACGGCACGTTCTGCGATCTCGAGCCCACTGCAGAGAATGGCGGCATTCCGGGCAACAGCTGCGTGGCTGCCGACGGGCCCACCTTCGGCGAGCCCTGCGGCGTGTTCGGCGAGCGTGAGCCGCGTGAGAAGCTGCTGTACCCCGGGCGCTGCGGCAACATTCATCCCGCGGCACCTCAGGATGGTGGATCACCCATTCTGAGCGATGACGTGCAAATCGGTGCGTTTGCCACCGACGTGATTTACCGGCGGCGTCCAGATGGAGTGCCCGGTGAGGGCCGGGTCTTCGTGCCGGTGCGCGGCGACGCGACCCTGCACTGGGCCGACGTCGATAACGGCGGGCTCGAATGCGGTCAGGGCGGCAACGACGGCGCGTGCGACGATCTGCACCGCGCCGGCGACGATCCTGACCTCGAGAACACCCGCGATCTCCGGCTCCTGCCCGAGCCCTTCGCGCTCGACGCCACCGAAGACGCGCGCGAGATCATGGTCACCAACCAGACCTCGGGCGCGGTCTCGCTCTTCATGCACGACTGGCAAGAGGGGCCGCGGCTCGAGTTCGCCGTGACGGGCTTGCCCACTCGGCCCGTTGGCATCGCCAGCGTGCCCGCACCGCTGCACGCCGGGGCTGCCGGCCTGCTCAACCATCCCGGCTTTCTGGTCACGTTCCGCGACTCGGCCAACGTGATCCTGGTGCGTGTCTACGACGACGCCAGCTCCGACCCGATCAGGCCCTATGCGCGCGCGGTCTCTTCCACGAGCATCGCTGCCAACTCCGTCGGCATCGACTCGCGCGGCATCGCCATCGACTCGAGCGTGCGCAAGGCGGCCGAGAGCGAGTGCGCCACGCTCTACGCGGTGACACCCGAGTGCGTCGCGGACGTTGCGTGTCTGGCCGAGACGCCGCCCGAGTACAAAGAGTGCCTCGAGAACGCGGCGGCCATCCCGCTCGATCTGTTCGTCTCGAATCGCGCGCCGGCGAGCCTGCTGGTGGGCCAGTCGCGCAGCGTGTTCAACGCGGCCTGGACCGACGATCTGCCGGCCTTCAACACCTCCGTGCCGCTCAGCCTGGGGCCGTCGCGAGTCGTGGTGGGTGAGGTGACGAACCCCGACGGCGAGCTCGAGCGACGAGTCTTCGTGGTCTGCTTCGACTCGCGTCGAGTCTTCATCTACGACCCCGTGCGCCACCGCATGGAGGCCGAGGTCATCACCGGCCGCGGTCCACACGCGCTGGCGCTCGACGCCGCGCACGGACTCGCCTACGTCGGCCACTTCACCGATTCATTCGTCGGGGTTATCAGCTTGGATCAGCGCTTCCCAGACACGTACGCCACGATCGTCGCCACCGTCGAGGCTCCCCAGGCGCCGAGGGCCTCGAAGTGAAGAACATCAAGAGCCAGGTCCTGCTGCTGCTGGCGCTGGGGACGCTCGCCTGCGGTGAAACGCCGCCCAAGGTTCAACTGCGTTCGCTGCAAGCCAGCGGCGACGTGACGGCGGTGTGTCGTTCCGTCACCGGCGTCGGGCAACCGCTCTCGGCCTGCCCGGACTACGAACAGGGTCGCAACC
>DATLIL010000465.1:0-4373 GCA_035539475.1 Polyangiaceae bacterium | reverse complement strand
GCCCGAGCCCGTGCCGGAGCCGCCGCCCACCATGGCGCCGATGCCCGAACCCGCACCGGAGCCCGAGCCCGAGCCGCCACCTGACGTCGAGCTCGTGACGGTCGCTGGCTGCCCGAGCCAGTGCCTGGGCGGCTGCCGCTTTCCGGGAACGGTGATTGGGACGCGACTCGACACCGGTGAGGAGGTCTTCCCGACCAAGCTCGATGGCCCCGGCTCCTCGTGCTCGGCGGACCTGCCGGTTGGTACCGAGCTCGAGCTCGAGGCCACCGTCAAATTCGGCTTCGCCTTCGTCTGGTGGACGAACGTGCCCAACTGGGCCCCCTGCCCGTGCGCGGATTCGAGCGATCCGGTGTGCATCTTCACCGTGACCGCTTCGAACAACGTCTACTGCGGCGCCGTCTACGAAGAGCTCTGACCTAGGGCGCGTCGCACTCGCCGCTGTGGAGGATGCCGACTCCCGCCGCGTTGGCGGCGCACCCATTCGAGTAATCCAGGCCGTCGCAGCCGCAAACCGGGTCGAGCACCAAGTCGCACGCCTGCGGACGCTGCTCGCAGGTCGCGCTCGCATCCGCGGCCCCGCACAGCTGGCCCTCCTCGTAGGCACAGTACTCGTCGTCGGTGCAGGTCTGACCGGCGAAGCCACCGCAGGTGTTGGACTGGGCGGGATCACAGGCGATCTCCGTGCAGCCGCCCCACTGACCGTCGTCGCCGCAGGAGCACACGTTGCAGCCGTCTTCGGCGCGGCGCGTCTCCCCCGGCTCGCACGTTTCCGGGCAGGCCACGTCGGTGCAGACCCAGCCGTCCTCGGTGCAGGTGCAGGCGTTGCAGCCGTCGTCCGTCGTCTGGCCCGGGGTGCAGATGCCGCTGCCGCCAACCTCACATTCCATCTGGTTCGTGAACACCGCCCAGCCCTTGGGTGACACGCAGCTCGTGCCGTACAGGCAGCAGAGACCGGTGTCCGGAGCCTTGGCCCAGACCTCGACCTCGGCGCAGCTCACGTTCGGATCGGCTTCGCGAGGCGCGGGGCAGCCGGTGGGCGGCGGATCGTCCGGTGGGTCGCCGCAGTAGCGCGTGGTGCAAGCCCACTGGCCGTCGTGACAGCTGCAGGAGTTGCAGCCGTCGTCCATCGTCGCGCCTTCCGCGCAGGCGCTGCCGCCTCCGCACTCCTTCTTGGTGCACGTCCACGTGCCCTCGCTGCTACAGGCGCAGGTGTTGCAGCCGTCGGTCGACTGCGCGGTCGAGCCCGCTCCCTCGCAGGGCTCGCCCGGCGTCACCGCCACGTGCGAGTTGGCCGAATCGTCATCGTCGCTCATGCCTCCGCAGCCAACGACGACGATGGATGCCGCTGCCACGGCAAGAAAGAAGGTCCGCATGAATGAGGCTCCCGGGGTGGGGCGACCTGAGCCAGGTCAGTTGCTGAACGACTCAATTTCAGCACAATCCCGGCCTTGGGGCCATATGGGCAATGAACGTCGTGACCGGTAGGGAAAGGAAGCACCTGATTGCGGAATCGGTCAGAAAAGGCGCGCCTCGCCGCCAATACAGGGCATGAGCTTGCTCAATCGCTCCGCCCTGCTGTCGTCGTCGCTGGTTCTGGCTGCTCTGGCGGGCTTCTCCGGGTGTGGAGAGGGCGACGACGTCGATATGGGCGAAACCGGCGCCGGCGGTTCTGGCGCTTCGGGCGCGGGGGCCAGCGGCGGAACGCTGTCGCTCGGCGGCTCGGGCAACAGCGGTGGCGGCAGTAGCAGCGACCCGAACCTTTGCGGCGGCAGCATGTGCGCCAACCATACCGGCGACAAGGACTTCGTCGCCGCAGGCGTCCCCGACAGCGTGGTCGACGACTTCACCGCGGGAGAGGTGCAGGACAACGGAACCGACGCGGAGCGCGAGCCTGCGATCGTGTACCCCAGCCACGAGACCATGTTCCCCATCAATGTCTCGCGCATCAGGCACGAATGGGCCGCGGGCACCGACAACACGCTGTTCGAGCTCACCTTCGAGGGACCGAACACGACCGTGCGCGTCTACACGGGCGAAGGCGCGTTCCTGCCGGACGCCCCGAGCTGGACGCCGAGCGAGGAGGAGTGGGACTGGATAGCCGAATCGAACCGGGGCGAGAGCGTGGTGCTGACCGTGCGCGGCATGGCCGCTGGTTCGAGCGAGATCTGGACTTCCCCGCCGATCGACCTCTACTTCAGCGACGCCGAGGTCGAGGGTGCCATCTACTATTGGTCCACCGGCACGCAGGGCATCATGAAGGCACTCGTCTCGGACCCGATCCCGGTCAAGTTCTACACCGACCCGGCCGCGGAGGACGCCGGCACGTGCGTCGCCTGCCACACGCTGTCGCGCGACGGCACGCGCATGTCCGTCGGCTACGGCGGCGAGCGGCTGCGCGAGGTCAACGTGCCAGAACGCGAGACGATCGTGCCGCCCAACATGGAGCAGGGCATGGCCTCCGCCTGGACGACCTTCTCGCCGGACGGAGAGCTTTTGCTGGTCGCGGCGAACGGCAAGCTCACGCTGATCGATTCGGACAGCGGCGAGACAGTGGGCGCCGACGCCGGCGTCATTCCCATCCCGGCCGGTACTGTGGCGACCCATCCGGACTGGTCGGCGCTGGGCGATCGCGTCGCCATCACGCTCGGCACGAGGGGCGGCAACAAGGAGGTCGAGCACGGTCAGATCGCGCTCTTGCCGTACAACGACGGAGACTGGGGTGAACCCGAGATCCTGATCGCCGACGCGGGCGGCGAGGACAACAACTTCTTCCCGGTCTGGAGCCCCGACAGCCGCTTCATTGCCTACGTCAACGCGCAGGGCAAGTCGAAGGACGCCAAGACCGCTCGCCTGAAGCTGGTGAGTGTCGCGGACGGCACGGTGACCGAGCTCGTACGCCTGAATGAGCGCGTGAACAACGCGGACGGCGTGATCGACATCGGCAACTCGATGCCGACCTGGGCGCCCTCGACCAAACCGGGCATCTTCTGGCTGGCGTTCTCCAGCCTTCGCGCCTACGCCACGGTGCGCCCGCCGGACGACAAGGAAGACCAGATCTGGATCGCCGCCATCGACCCCGACGCCGCCGATCCTAGCTTTTCGGCCTTCTGGGCGCCGTTTCAGAGCATCGACGAGGGCAACCATCGTGCCTTCTGGACGCACACGGGCGAGGACGAGCAGTGCCTGTGCCAGGACATCTGCGACGACGATTTCGACAACGACTGTGACGGGAGCGCTGACGAGGACGACTGCATCGCCGAATGCGCGCCCCAGGAGATCTGCGACGACGGCATCGACAACGACTGCGACTGCGTCGTCGACGACTGCGTGGTCGAGATCTGCGACGACGACATCGACAACGACGGCGACGGTCTGACCGACCTCGACGATCCGACTTGCCAGGTGCCCAAGTGATCCGACGCTTCTGTGCTCTCGTCGCTCTCGGCGCGATCCTGACGGTCGGCAGCGGCTGCAGCGACGACGACGAGCCGTGGGGGAACTCGCCCTGCCGCTTCAATCCCTCGTCTTGTAGCGGGGCACCAGGCGGAAGCTGCGACCGGGACTTCGACTGTCAGGGTGGCTTCTGCTGCACCGAGCAAAGCAACTGCGGAGGAGGTATGTGCACGTACTCGTGCGATCGTGACACCGACTGTCCGCCGGACATGGGCTGTGAGCACCAGATGTGCTTCTTCTTCTGCCGTTCTGCCGCGGACTGCGCCTACGGGCAGCGCTGCGAGCACCGCGGCGTGTGCGAGTGGCCGTGATGCAAGTGGCGTAGAATCTAGTGCCCGCGGCGGCGAAGGTCTGCTACCAAACCTTTGCTCAGGGCGCGCGACGCACTTGCCTTCACCTCGCCTTCTCGCCTCGTGTCTCGGCGTCGTCCTGCACGCCGCAACAGGGCTCGCACAACAAGCCGCGGCTCCGGCCGAGCTCGTGGCGCTGCGCTGGGAAGGTTACGGCGAGTCCGAAGGCTGTCTGGGAGTGCCTAGCCTGATGGCGCGGGTCGAGGACTACCTTGGCCGGCGTGCCTTCGATCCATCGTCGAAGCAGCTCGTGAGCGTCAGCGTGGACGCTGGCGCCGGAAGATTTCGCGCCGTGGTGCGCGTGCTCGACGAGCAGGGCAACGTCCTCGGCGTTCGCGAGCTCGTCGCCGAAGGCTCGACCTGCAGCGCGCTCGACGAACCGCTGGTGCTGGCCGTGGCGCTGCTCGTCGATGCCGAGCTGGGAGCCGCTCCAGAGCCCGCGCCACAGCCCGAGCCGCCTCCACCCGAGCCCGTCGAGCCAGACGCACCTCCACCGCCCGCGCCCACCGAGTAGCGCGAGGTCCGCGGACAATCGCCAGGGCTCGGGCGGGCGCGGCTCCTCCTTCTCGG
>DATLIL010000464.1:0-7796 GCA_035539475.1 Polyangiaceae bacterium | reverse complement strand
CTCACAGAAGATGGAAGCCGTCGGACGACTCGCCGGTGGCATCGCTCACGATTTCAACAACCTGCTGTCCGTCATCTTGTCCTACACCACGGTCTTGTCGAAGGGGCTGGACCAGCAAGATCCCGTGGCCGAGGGCCTGATGCAGATCCGCAAGGCCAGCGAGCGCGCCGCCGATCTGACGCGGCAGCTGCTCGCCTTCAGCCGCCAGCAAGTGCTCGCGCCGCGCGTCGTCGATCTCAACCTGGTGATCGACGGCATGAGCGGCATGCTGCGACGCGTGATCGGCGAAGACGTGGAGCTCGAGATCGCACAAGGGCCCGCACTGGGCCGCACTCGCGCCGATCCGGGGCAGCTCGAGCAAGTGATCATGAACCTGGTCGTGAACGCCCGCGACGCGATGCCGAGCGGCGGACGCCTGACCTTGAAGACGGAGAACATCGAGCTGGACGAGGCCTACGCCCGCGAACACGTCGGGGTCGCCGCAGGTCCGTACGTGGTGCTCTCCGTGGTCGATTCGGGTATCGGCATGGACAAGGCCACCCTGGCGCGAGCGTTCGAGCCCTTCTTCACCACCAAGAAGCTGGGCAAGGGCACGGGCCTGGGCCTGTCGACGGTGTTCGGCATCGTCAAGCAAAGCGGTGGCCACATCGCGGTCGAGAGCGAGCAGGCGCGCGGTAGCACCTTCAGGATCTATTTCGCGCGTACCGACGAGGCGCTGTCGAACACGACGCCGCCCGAAAGCGCGGCGCGCGCCCGCGGCGGCAGCGAGACGGTGTTGCTCGTGGAAGACGAGGAGCAGGTGCGCATCATCGCGCGCGATATCTTGCGCGGTCACGGTTACCGCGTGCTCGACGCACGGAGCCCGAGCGAAGCGCTGGCCCTGAGCGCGGCTTACCGCGACACCATCGATCTGCTCGTCACCGACGTGATCATGCCGGAGATGAACGGACGCATGCTGTCCGAGCGGCTGCGCGTGCAGCGTCCGGAGCTCGAGGTCTTGTTCATCTCCGGCTACACCGACAAGGCGCTGGATCCGGAAGGCGTGCTGGCGCCTGGCTCGGCCTTTCTGCAGAAGCCGATCACGCCCGACTCACTCGCGAGCGCAGTGCGGCGGCTGCTCGACGAGAGCATGCACAACCGTTCGCAGATCGCCTGAATCGAAGACCGCCGGCAGGCGGGTCACGTCTTGTTGACCACGACGGTTCCCTCGATGACGTCTGGACCGCTTGCGATCAGAGGACGCAGATATTGGCGCACGAAGTCGGCCGCGAGGCGCACCGACTCATCGGCACTCTCCCGGGTCTCGAACACGCTGATCGAGGTCCAGCTCCCGTTGTCGGCCTCGATCGCCCGATACGAGACGAAACCCTTGACCGCGCTCACGATGGGGACGAAGCCCTCGATCACCTTGCGGTTGAACTCGGCACTGGCATCGGCGTTCAGCTTGTAGTGACGGATAGCGGCGTGCATGGTCGAACGCTACAGATCGACGTCCGCTTCGGCAATCACGGTGCTCGCTGCGGGGAAAGGTCCTCAGTCGAGCGGCGCGAGAAACTACGCCGTCTTCATGATCTCGTTCAACATGGCGATCGGTGCGCCGGTCAGGTTCACACCGAAGTCGGTGACGCCCATGCCGAAGACGTGATTCATGACGGTGTAGTGAAGGTCCCGGATCGGGCGGTCGTCGTAGACGATATGCTGATCAGTGGTGAGCAGCCCTCCGCCGCTGCCGATCAGGGCCAGGGGGATCTCGTTGCACTGGTGGTTGCTGCCGTGCATGCAGCTGCCGAAGAAGATCACCGAGTTGTCGAGGATGCTCACCCCCGGAGCCTCCTCGATGGCATCGAGCTTGAGGCAGAGCTCGGCCACCTTGCCCACGTTCCACCAAGTGATGGTCGCGAAGTCGTCCGGGGAGCCGTGCTGACCGCCGTTGTGGTACTCGGGACACGTCCCGCTTTCCTCCACCGAGCCCGCTTCCGTGAACGAGCGGCGGGTGACGTGGTCGTAGGCGAACTCCGAGCGCTCGTCCTCCAGCATGTACGTGATGATGCGCGTCACGTCGCATTGGAAGGCGAGGACGATGAGGTCGTTCATGACGTCGGCGTGGTCGCCCTTGTTGTACGTCTCGGTGGTCTGCCGGATCGCAAAGTCCTCCGAGGGCGTTACCCCCGTCATGGTCGGCGCCGCGAACGGGGTGCACGCCAGTCCTCCCATGCCCGACGAGACGCCGGTAACACGCTTTTCGGTCGCGTAGACCGTCTCCAGGAACTCGTCCATGCGCCGCTGGTCGTTCACACCCAGGCGCGCGCGTGTGCGGTTGGCGTTCTCGAGCACGGCGTCGATCACGCTCTGCTGGCGCACCAGCCGCTTCTGGACCTCGGGGTCGGCTGGGGCGTTGGGATCGCTCGGCTGAGCCACACCGACGATCCGGTTGAAGACCTCGAGCGGGTCGACGGTCTTGTACATCGGCTGAGTGGGCGCGCTCCACGAGATGCTGCGGCTGTTCGAGCAGGGCTGGTTGTCACAGTTGCTGTTGATCGTGGACAGCCCGACCTGGAGCGACGGCAGCGCGGTCTTGTCCTTGAAGACGGCGTGGCTGGCCATGACCTGGTCGAGGGAGATGTTGTTGGCCTCGTCCACACCGAGCTCTGCCCGCACGTCGCCCGGGTCGACACAGGTGAGCCAGGCGCCAGGCTGCCGTCCGTGACTCGGCTCCACACTGGAATTGCCCACCTCCGGATTGAAGGCGGAGTGATTCTCCATGTTGGTGAGGATGATCGTCTTGGCCTTGAGCGGGGTCAGCGGCTCGAGGACGGACGACAGCTGCCAGGCCGCGCCGCTACCCGAAGTAGTCGGACGCCAGATCTCGGGCGCGCCGTTGGGCAGGTAGATCGGCATGTACCGCTTCGGCAGGCCGGTTGCCTGGGCTCGGGCAGCTCTGGGCAACAGGGATTCCATCCAGGGCAGCGTGAGAGCCACACCGGCGCCGCGCAGCACGTTTCGACGGGAGAGGAGTCGCTTCATCGTCGTCATTGGGCAACCTCGCCGCGGCGAAGGCGGAAGGGATCGGTCAGCACCAGCGAGCGGATGATCTTGCGCAGCGTGGGCGTCTCGCCGGTCCACTGGGAGCTCAGCTCTGCGAGGTAGGGCTTGTCGGTGTCGGCAGCGAGGCGGCCGAGACCGTAGGTGAGCAGCTTTTCGGCGACGCACGAGCTGAACGCCGCATTCTGGCCGATGTTGTTTGCCACACCGGACAGGCCGCTCAGCGTGACTCCGTCAGCGAGCGTGGTGCTCGGGTCGATCGGCGTGCCGTCGGGGTACGCCGTGCGGTAGCGGCCGATGCCGTCGTACTCCTCGAGCGCGAGGCCGTACGGATCGATGATCGCGTGGCAGCCGGCGCAGGCGGGGTTTTCGCGGTGCTGCTCGAGCTTCTCGCGAATGCTCAGGTCCTCGAGGTTCGGTGTCCCGTCCTCGAGCTCGGGCACCTTGCCCGGCGGCGGCTCGGGCCGCACGCACAGCATGTTGACCAGGAGCCACTTGCCACGCAGCGTGGGCGAGGTGCGCGTCGTGATGGACGACATGGCCAGGAACCCGGAGAGCCCCAGGAACCCGAAGCGCTGGTCCGTGGTGATCTCCATGCGCTCCATGCCGGCCGCCGGCGGGGTGACCCCGTAGAACTCTGCCAGCGGGCCTTGCACGAAGTTGAAGTCCGCCGTCAAAAACTCGGTCCAGGGCCGGTCCTTCAGCAGGAACTCGCCGAAGTACTGGTAGAGCTCCTGGGCGGCCGCGGCGGCGAGGTCCGGGGTCCAGTCCGGATAGACGCCCGCGTCCACCGCATGAGTGGCCACCTTGCGACCGCCCAGCCACTGGCCGGCGAAGTTATCGATCAGGCGCTGGGCCTTGCCGTCCAGCAGCATGCGATCGACGGCCGCGCTCAGCGTCGCATCCTTGCTGATCGACTTGTCCGCGGCGGCGGCCAGGAGCACGTCGTCCGGGGCGCTGCTCCAGAGGAAGTACGAGAGCCTCGAAGCGAGCTCGTAGGGGTCCACCGGGTGTGGCTCGAGCGAGGTCGGGTCCGGGTCGAACTCGATGCGATAGAGGAACTCGGCGCTGGACAGCAACGACTGCAGCACGAGCTCGAGCGAAGCGTCGTGATCGTCGCCGACCGAGCGCCCGGCGGCGTACACCTTCTGGTAGGTGGCCACCTCTTCCGTCGTCAGCGGCCGGCGGAAGATGCGCAAACCAGCCGAGGCGATCACGCCCTGGACGCACGCCGCGTCGTCTGCCGTGGTGCAGGTCACGAAGCGGGATTTCAGCGCCGGGGAGGCGAAGACGTCTTCGGCCAGCTGCTCGGCGGCGCCGTAGTAACGCTCGTACTGGGCGTTGTCGACGCCGAGCACCGTGGCGATGTTGTCCCAGCCATCGATCTCACCGCCGCGCCAGCTGGAGTCGGCCGGCTGTAGCGTGGTACCGAGAACGTCGGTGACGGTCGCGTTGTACTCGGCCGAGTTCAGCCGATGCATCTCCTTGCGACCGGGATCTTTCGTCAGCCCCGAACCTCCGCCAGTGGCCGGATTGCCGTCATCAGTGCCGGAACCGGGTCTACCGTTACCCGTCTCGATGATGCCGGTGCAGGCCAGGGCGAACGAGCAGAGCGCTGCCACTCCCACGAGGAGCGGGGGCTTTACGGTGCCTCTCACCATTGCCCAATAGGCGACGCGCAGTGCCTTTTTCGATCGATCTTTTCGCTTGGGCGGTCGCATTCAACACTCACTCTCGTTTTCGAGTGACGACGAACTCGAGTGCATCACCCCGCAGTTCCGCCACCCGAAAAGATCGGTTCAGGATTCGTCCACCACTTCGGCGCGCAGGATAAAAGAGCAACCACCGACGATTAGAGTGCTCACTGCCGAAACGATGCAGCGCCTATGAACCAGAGCCGGGCTTCCGTGAGCCGGTTCTACGCGGGGCGCTGCTTCTCTGGCCGCGTGGGATCACCCACTGTGCGGCCCTTCGTCTCCGGGAAGAGCAGGTCCACGAAGCGCGCGGCGGTTGGCTGCGGTTCGTGGTTGGCGAGCCCTGGGCGTCCGTTGGCTTCGATGATCCAGTAGTCCGGTCCGTCCAGCGCGGGCACGATCAGGTCGAGGCCCACCACGGGAATGTCGAGCGCGCGCGCTGCCTGTTGCGCGACGTGAACGAGCGCCGGATGCAGCAGGGGGGTAACGTCGCGGATGGTGGCGCCCTGGTGCGTGTTGGCGGTGCCGCGGACGGTAATCGTCTTGCCGGCGGGCAGTACGTCGCCGAGCGCGCATCCCGCCTCACGTAACAAGCGGTGGGTCTCGCCGTCGATCGGGATCGAACAGGTGCCGTCGGTGGCCTCCAGGGAGCGCTGGCTCTGCTGTTGGATCAGCGCGAGCACGGTCTGGCGGCCGTCTCCGGTGACCTCTGGCGGGCGGCGCGTCGCCGCGGCCACCAGCTCGTGATCGATGACGACCACCCGCAAATCGTCGCCACGCACGAACTCTTCGAGCAGGACGGGCCGCCCCACCTCGGCAGCGCGGTCGACGGCGGCGTGCAGCGACTCGGGAGTGGTCACACCGACGCTGATTCCGAGCCCCTGCTCACCGCGCATGGGCTTGACCACGACCGAGCCGAGCTTGCGCAAGAACTCTTCGTTGGCGGTGACGCTCCCGGCCAGGATCTGCTCGGGTGTGCGCAGCCCCGCTTCACGCATGAGGCGTAGGGTGGTGCGCTTGTCGTCGCAACGGCTGAGCGCGACAGCGGTGGTCAGCTCGCTGAGCGACTCGCGGCAGACCACCGCGTGGTCGCCGTAGCGTAGGCGGAAGTATTCGGCGCGCGGGGCCAAGATCTCGTAAGCGATGCCGCGGCGCTCCGCCTCTTCGACGATCAGGCGCGAGCTCGGATCGATCTCGGTAGGCTGCAGCCGTCCGATCGGCACACTCTCCTCCCTTTTGTGTCGTGACAAATCACGCCAGGCGGGGCGTTTCTCCCGAAGCGCGTGAACGAAAGCAGAGGCTTTGTCGGCTCACGAATCGATCAGCAATATCCGGACCCATTCCCGCGGCTTGGTTCGCTCCTTGCTCGATCCTCCAGTAGCGATGGGAACCGAGGTCAAAACCGACCAGTTCGCCGAAGCGGACTACGACCGCTTCAAGCAGCGACTCGATCAGCAACTTCGCGTGCTGGAGCAGGTCCTGCGCCGGCCCGACTTCGATCGCCAGGAGCGCAGCGTCGGCGCCGAGCTCGAGCTGTTCGTGATCGACGCCGAGGGCCGCGCCTGCGCCATCTCCGACCACCTGGTGAAAGAGGCCGACACCGCGGCGATCACCCCTGAGATGGGCGCATTCGACATCGAGCTCAGCACTCCGCCCGCCCGGCTCGCTGGCAAGCCGTTCTCGGCCCTCGGTGAGAGCATGCGCCGAACCGTGCAACGGATCCGCACGCTGGCCGCGCGTCACGGCGCCCGGGTGGTGCCGATCAGCATCCTGCCTACCCTGCGCGTCGAAGACCTCGACTCCGAAGCGATCACCCAGCGCCCGCGCTACCGTGCACTCGCTCGCGGTATGACGGAGGCGCGCGGCACCGCCTTCGAGATCTCGATTGAGGGGGAGGACCGCCTGCAGTTCTCGTCGCAAGAGGGGGTGGGCATGAGGGCCGCCAACGGCGCGTTCCAGATCCACATGAGCACCACGCCGGACGAATTCGCGCCCCTGTTCAACGCCGCGCTGTTGCTCTCCGCGCCGGCACTCGCCGCGGCTGCCAACTCGCCTACGTTCCTGGGCAAGCGGCTTTGGGACGAGACTCGGGTCGCACTGTTCAAACAGTCGGGCGACGATCGGCCTGCCGCGCTCGACGGTGATACCGCGCTCCCGCCCCGCGTCAACTTCGGCAACGGCTGGGTACGCGAAGGCGCGCACGAGCTCTTCCTGGAGAGCGTGACCCTGTACCCGCCGCTCTTGCCGGCCTGTTCCGAGCTCGACGAGGCCACGCGCGCGGCGGAGCGCGCCGGCGCGCTGCCGAAGCTGCACGAGCTACGGCTGCATCATGGCACCGTGTGGAGCTGGAACCGCCCGGTCTACGACCCCGACAACGGCGGCAGCCTTCGCATCGAGCTGCGCGCGCTGCCCGCCGGACCGAGCTACGAGGACATGCTGGCCAACGCCGCCTTTCTGGTCGGCGCCATGCTCGGCATGCGCGATCGCATGCCGGAGCTGGTCAACGCGCTGCCGTTCGTGATGGCGAAGCAGAACTTCTTCCAGGCCGCGCAGCACGGCCTCGACGCCCCGCTGGCGTGGCCGAAGCGATCGAGCCGCGCGCACGAGGAGCGTAGCGCGCGTGACGTGCTGCTCGAGCTCGTCCCGATCGCGCGTGAAGGGCTCCTGGCTGCCGGGGTCGAGTCCGGGGAGCGCGCGCACTACCTGGACATTTTCGAGGCGCGCGTGCGCTCGGGCCAAACCGGTGCTGTCTGGCAGCGCCGCGCGCTGTCGCAGCTGCAGGCACGGGGCTTGAGCGGCTACGAGGCGCTGACCGCACTGCTCGACCGCTACGTCGCCGGCTTCGACTCGCAGAAGCCGGTACACGCCTGGCCCCTCGATCCGATCGCGGAGGTGGATGATGTGTGAGCTACTCGGCATGGTCGCGAGCCACCCGGCCGATGTGGCCTTCTCCTTCAGCGGCTTCGCCGAGCGTGGTGGCAAGACCGGACCGCACGCCGATGGCTGGGGCCTGTCGCTTTATGACGGCAACTTCGCGCACACCTTCCTCGAAAACCACCC
>DATLIL010000463.1:0-4238 GCA_035539475.1 Polyangiaceae bacterium | reverse complement strand
GTCCTGTCGGTGGCGCTGCCATGATCGCGCGTGGTCCTACGGCGCGGGAGCGCTTCGACCCATGATCAACGCGAGGACAGCCAGGACGAGAAACACCACGAAAAGGATCTTCGCGATCCCCACGGCGCTCGCAGCAATTCCGCCGAATCCAAAGACCGCGGCAACCAGCGCAATGACGAAGAAAATGGCAGCCCAACGAAGCATATTTTTTTCCTCTTCCTTCGGCGCGTTCTCGCGCACGACGGGCCGATACATCGCAGGAAACATGCCAGACGGATCCATGCGCCGTCGGCGCGAGCTATCGGCGTTGCACGGCAGCGTCCATCCCTTGAAAGCCCGGCCCCAGCGTTCTCGGTCGCGCGATTAAGCGCCGTGAGCGCGGCGCCATTTTTGTTCAGCTCGCGCCAATTTGCCTCGAACGGCGGGCCGCCACTTCCAAGGGTGACATCACTCGAACTCGCCGGAAGAGAGCAAGAAGTCCTTGCCGGGCACGTGACAGTACACGCAGTCGGAGCTACCGCGAGCGTCGCCGTAGATGGTGTCCATGGTCTCGCCCTTGATCACCTCGTACCAGTAGAAGCCGTTGCCCGCGGCGGAGTCGTCTTCGACCTTGACCCAGACGGCCCAGCCGTAGAGGTAGCCCTGGCTCGTGAGCTCCTTCACGACGCCGGCGCCCTTGGGGAACGTCGTTGCCGCCGCGTTGAGAGCCGCCGCCGCCGTGGGACCATAAAAGACGCGGACGCCGTCGCCATGCGGACCCGTGGAGAGGTGGTAGTCAGGCTCGGCGTTCCACGCCGCATACGCCTTGGCCTCCAGAAAGGGACGTAGCTCCACGGCGTTGTCGGGCGCGTCGAAGGCAGCGACGTTGCCGGCAGAGCCCGCATTTCCGCCAGCGCCGCCAACACCCGCGCTTCCGCTCGAGCCTCCAGGGCTCGACGTGCCCCCGCTTCCGCCACTGCCGCCGCTCTCCGCGAAACCGCCGCTGCCCGCGGCACCGGCAGAGGTCATCGCGCCCGCGCCACCGCCGCCGACTGCAAAACCGCCGCTGCCCGCAGCGCCGGCAGAGGTCATCGCGCCCGCGCCGCTGGTGCCTGGTCGTTCGCCGGAATCATTCGCGCAGCCCGATGCCGCGAACAGCACGCCCAAGAGGAAGCTTGTCGATCCTGTCTTCATCCCCTCGCGTATGGAGGTCCGTCGGAAGGGTTACCGACTCGAATGATCGATTCGGCTAGGATCCACGGCGCAATCCGTTCGTCAGGCGCTCAGCCCGGCAGCGGCATCACTCCCGTGCAGAGCTCGTCGACGAGGGCAATCTGCCCATCCTTGATCGCGACCAAGTGCTTCAGGACCATCGTCGCGGAGCGCTCGCCGTTGGCCGACCTGAGGCGCAGGCGCTGGTCGATGCAGGCCAGGCGGCCCGTCTGCATCATGTTCTGCGTCAGGAGCTCGACCTCGACGGAATCGACGCTGTCGAAGGTCCATTTCGTAGCGAAATCCCGCAACACGCCGAGCAGCTCGTCCGGGCCCGCGTGCTCGAAAAAGCCACGCGGCATGAGCAGGCGGACGCGCGCCGTGGACGCGAGCGTGGTCTTCATGGCGCCCTCGTCGAGCTCCCTGTAGGCGCGAGCGAACGTGTGTGCCAGCTCCAGATCCTTGGTGTCGTTCCCATTGATGGTCATGAGTGTTTCCTTGTTTGAAGCCGGCAGCTCCGTCCTGCCGGAATGAGGCTACAACATTCGCCCGTCAGGCGGCCCGCGCCGAGACGATCCAGGTGCTCGATGGCAGCAGAATGCCGTCGGCTTCGGCGAAGTCCTTGAAGGCTTTGCGCAGCGCGGCTTCGATCTCGGGGCGGTGGCGTTCGGCCTCCTTGCCGCCCCGGCGCAGGAGCTCTCCAGCGGGCCCGAGCTCCATGGCGAACGCGATGGCTTCATCGAGATCGGCGCCGATGCGGAGCGGAGCGTCGCAGCGCTGGAGCACGACGCTGTCGAAGCCCGAAGCCAAGAGGATGTCGCTGACCACATCGGCGCTCGCCATCGAGAAGGGCCCGGGGCCGCAGGTCACGTCGTCGTCTTGCGGAAGATCGGGCGCGACCTGACGCACGACGCGCTCCGCCACGTGCACGGCGGCGTTGTCCTCGCGCCGCCGCCAGACCACCATGCACAGCTTTCCGCCGGCAACGAGCGAGCGGCGCACGTTGCGGAGTGCTTGCACGGGACTCTGGAAGAACATGGTCCCGAAGCGCGAGAAGGCGTAATTGAAACCGCTACCGAGCGCGTCGCCCTGGACGTCCGCGCGGAGAAAGCCGAGCTGGGAGAGGCCTGCGGTTCGCGCGGCTTGCGCCGCTGCTTCCACGAAGCGTGCCGCCGCGTCGATGCCCAGCACCTGTCCGCTCGGGCCGACCCTTTGCGCCAGGGTCACGCTGGCGTCGCCGAAGCCGCAGCCGATATCGAGTACACGCGAACCCTGCGCTGGTGGATGACGCTCGAGAGCGGCATCGCCGTGAAACGAAAGACCGCGGATGACGGTCTCCCGGAAGCGACAGAACTTGTCGAACAGAACGGTGTTCCAGGCTTCGATGGCTTCTTCGTTGGGTGCGGTCCAGACGCGTTTGCTCATGACGGCTCTCCTAAAAAAAGAGGCAGGGGGCTCTGCCTTTTTCGCAGAGCCCCGCTGTTCCTTGCTCAGCGGCGAGCCTGAGCCTTCATCGCCTGCTTTGCGCCGGCGACCAAGCGGTCGATGTCCTTGCGGTACTGAGCCTCGTCGGCCTGAACACCGTTCAAGAGCGTGCTCCATTTCCGCACGAGCGCGGCCATCGCCACGGCCTCGGTGATCTCGCGCTCGCTAGCGCCCTCGAGCTTGGCGAACTGGGTGTCGGCGATCACGCAGTACTTGCAGGGGATCTGCGACGCTACCGCCAGACCGATCAGGCTCTTCTGCTTGCCGGAGAGCTTGGTCATGGGATTCATCTCGACGTTCTTCATCGCGAGCCACGCGCCCGGCAGGCCCTCGGACGGGAAGCGCTTGAAGAAGGTGGGAACGAAGCCGAAGTTCTGACGGATGTCGTCCAGGGCCGACTTGCTGTCGACGACGTCGATCGGCTTCGGACCCGCGGAGCCCGTTTCAGCCGCGTGCTTGATGTTGCCGATGACCTGATTGATCTCGGCGCGAAACTTGTTCTCGTCGAGCTGAACGCCGTTGAAGAAGGTGCTCCAGTGTCGAGTGAGCGCAGCCATGGCCAGGGCTTCGCCGATCTCGCTGCTGTCGGCGCCGCTCAGCTTGGCGAACTCGGTGTGTCCGTAGATGCAGTACTTGCAGGGGATCTGCGCGGCGACGGCCAGGCCGATGAGCTCCTTGGTCTCGCACGGCAGGGCCGTGTTGGTGGCCATCTCCAGCGCCACGAGCTCGCTCCAGGCGCCCGGCAGAATCGCGTCGGGCGTCTGCTGGATGAACGCCGGCACGAAGCCAAACGTCTTCTGAATGTCAGCTCGCGTCTTGGCGGCGTCCGCGCTCTGGGCGTTGGCCGTGCCTGCTCCGAAGAGCAGGGCCAGCAGAAAGAGGACTCGGGTCAGGGAACGGATGAGGACGGTCACGGGAAACTCCTTGGTGCTTCTGGGGTGGTTTGCGCGGCCGGCCGCTCATTCGGTGCAGTAACCGAACAGCGGCGCTTGCCGTACGGGCCGGGCAGGGGCCTCGGAGCAGCTCGCTTCGTTCGTCGGCGCGGCCAGCCGCTCCAGCTCGGTCCGGGGGGAAGTCCCACCCGTGGCTCCGCCGAGGGCCAGTCCGCAGGTCAAAACCCAGGAAAAACGACGAAATGAAGTGGTGCTGCTCATGGTGTCTCTGCCTCACTTCCAAGGCGTTACATTCGGTGGAACACCTCGTGACGAGCAGTGTTACGAGAATTCGGCGTCTGATCCGCGCTTGACCCTCATGGCATCACCGTCTGTCAGAAATCCCCCGTCCCGGGGGCGCAGGCCCGTGATCGGACGGGACCGCGAGCGAGAGGAGCTCATCACGGCGCTCGATGCCGCGGCTGCAGGCAGGGGCTCGCTGTACTTGCTGAGCGGCGAGGCCGGTATCGGCAAGACGACGCTGGCCGATGAGCTCGAACAGCACGCCCGCGAACGCGGGTTCTGCGCTGCCTGGGGCCGAGCCTGGCAAGCCGGTGGCGCTCCCGCGTTCTGGCCGTTCAGCGAGGCACTGGCATTCATCGCCCGCGACCTCGGAGGGCAGATCACACC
>DATLIL010000462.1:0-11828 GCA_035539475.1 Polyangiaceae bacterium | reverse complement strand
CGCCGTTTCAGCCTGCAGCCGGAGCGTTGCGCCGGTTGACGAGGACGCAGTTCCGCAACGCCGTGCGCGACCTGCTGGGAGTCGAAGTCGATATCGCCGAGCTCGATCCCGATAGCTGGAACGGAAACTTTGCGGTCATCGGCGCCGCGTCCGTCGTCACTTCGGAGCGAGGCGTCGAGCAGTACCACACGGCGATCGAGGGCGCGGTGGATGTGGTGTTTGCCGATGCCGCGCGGCGTGATGCGTTCGTGGGCTGCGCGCCGAGCGGAGCAGCAGGCGACACGTGCGTGAGCGGCTTCATCCAGACGCTGGGCCTTCGAGCCTGGCGGCGTCCGCTCGAGAGCGCCGAGGTCGATCGGCTCGTGGGCGTTGCCACGAACGCCGCGTCCGAGCTTGCCAGTCCGACCGAAGGGGCGCGCTGGGCAACGGTGGCGCTGCTCACGTCGCCGAACTTCCTGTATCGGCCGGAGCTCGGAGCTGCGGACGCCCAGGGAGTGCTCCGCTTCACCGGGCACGAGATGGCGTCTCGGCTCGCGTTCTTGATCTTCAACAGCCTGCCCGATCAGGCGTTGCTCGCCGAAGCCGCGAGCGGGGCGCTTGGCGCGGCGGAGGGCATTCGTGCCGCGGCGCTGCGGCTGCTCGACACGCCCGCCGGGCGCGAGGCGGTCGGTGCTTTTGCCGAGGAGTTCATGCGCCTCGATCGCATCGGCATCCAGGCCAAGGACGCGGCGGTGTTTCCGGAGTACGGCCCTGCGCTCCAGGCGGCGATGGTGCGCGACATGCGCGGCACCTGGGAAGCCCTCGCGTTCGACGACCATGCGAGCGCGCTCGACCTGTTCTCGACCACCAAGGTCGTCGTCAACAGCGAGCTGGCGACGCTGTACGGTCTCGATGCGACCGGGCTCACCTCCGGCGATTTTCAGGTTCGCTCGTTGCCGGCGGACGGTCCTCGCGCTGGGATCCTGAGCAAGGCGGGCTTTCTCTCGCAGTTCGCCAACCAGCACGAGGGCTCGCCGACGTTGCGCGGCAAGTTCATCCGCGACGCGGTGATGTGCATGCCGGTGCCGCCGCCGCCCGGTGACGTCGACGTCGTGCTCGAAGATCCGCCAGCGGACATGCCGCTCACGAAGCGCCAGCGGCTCGAAATGCATCGCAGCTCGCCAGCCTGCGCGGGCTGTCACGCGATGATGGATCCACTCGGGCTGCCGCTCGAAACCTTCGACGCGATTGGCCGCTATCGCACGACCGACCACGGTCTGCCGATCGATCCGAGCAGCGATTTCGACGGGACGCCGGTCGCCGACGCCCGCGAGCTCGGTCAGGTCATCAACGGCAGCGACGCGGTCGCTCAGTGCCTCGTGCGCCGCTACTACACGTACGCCGTGGGCCACGAAGAACGCGACGTCGACGGCAGCGTGGTGAACGCCCTCGCTACCTCGTTCAAGACGTCGAACTACAGCCTCCGCGACCTGGTCCTGGAGATCGTGGCGAACGACGCCTTTTCACTCGTGGCTCCGCAATGATCAAACCCTTGAACCGACGCACCGTTCTCCGGGGCCTGCTGGCGACGGGCGCCGCCGTCGCCGTGCCTCTCCCCCTGCTGGAGATCATGCTGAACCAGAACGGCACCGCGCTGGCTCAGTCGGCTACGCCGCTGTCGCCGCTCTATGTCACGTGGTTCTTCGGCAACGGCTCGCTGCCCGGTCGCTGGAAACCCGCGACCCCGGGCGCCGGAGACGCCTGGCAACTCAGCCCCCAGCTCGAGCCACTCGCCGAGCACAAGTCGCACCTCACCGTGATCTCGGGCCTCGAAAACATGCTCGTGCAGGGCGGTAACGAGCACCCGACGGGCTCGGCCGGCGCCACCACCGGAGCGCCGATCGACGGCAACGCCGTGCGCGCCGCCTCCATCGACCAGACCGTCGCGGACCTCATCTCGACAGGCGCGCCGTTCCGCTCTCTCGAGCTGGGCGTGACCCCGGCAACCCCGAACGGCAATCCCGACCCGCTGCACACGGTCTCGCACAACGGCCCGAACGCGCGCAACAACCCCGAGTACAGCCCACAAGCCGTCTTCGATCGCATCTTCGCCGGTGGCCCGCTGCCGACCCCAGGCTCCGACGACGCCGAGCAAGCCGCCAAGCTCGTGAACGTGCGCAAGAGCGTGCTCGACTCCGTGCTGCAAGACGGCGCGAGCCTGCAGCAGCGTCTCGGAGCGACCGACAAGCAGCGCATCGAGGCCCACCTCGAGGCCATCCGCGGCATCGAGCGGCGACTCGAGGCCATGCCGCCCGGCGCCAATCTGCCGGCGTGCAGCATGCCCACGGCCCCCACGGCCGGCCAGGACACGCAGAGCGAGGCGCCCCCCGACGTGAACACCGCCATGGCCGAGCTCTCGGCGCTCGCGCTCGCCTGCGAGCAGACTCGCGTGCTCTCGTTCATGTTCTCGCTGCCCGCCGCACACGTCTACTACCGCCACCTCGCGGCGGACATGAACGACGACTTCCACGACATCATCTGCCACGGCGACGCTGGCGATCAATCGAACCAGCCGCGCGTGGACACCGGCGTGCTCTACACGATGAAGTGCCTGAACGAGTTCCTGACCATCTTCAAGAACACGGCGCACGGCGCCTCCAACCTGCTCGACTCGACGCTCGTGTACGTCACCTCCGACACCGCCTGGGGCAAGATCCACACGCGCGAAGAGTGGCCCGTGCTCTTCGCGGGCAAGGCCGCCGGCAGGCTGCGCGGCGACGAACACCACAACTTCCAGGGCGAGAACCTCAGCAAGGCCCTGCTGACGATCGCGCAAGTGATGGGATCGACGGCAACGCAGTTCGGCATGGACGCGGGGCAGGTGCCGGCGCCGCTCGCGGGCGTTCAGATCTGACCGCTGGGCTTGGGGGGCGCGGCGCTGTAACGGGCGCGTCCTTGGCTCGCTTTACGGCGCTGGGTCACGCATGCGCCCACGTGGGCGTCACTGCAGCCGCGCACAGCCCGCACTGTAACGGCCCCAGATCCTGAGGGTGGCGGTGTCCGTGGCCGAGCCCGTGGCGGTGGCGGTGGCGGGGAGGCCGTGACCGTGCCGGAGCGGCCGTGGCCGTGGCGGTGTCGACGGCTGCTGTCTTTCTACGCTAGGTAGATGGTCTGCCATGAATCGTGGAACCACGCGGGCGAGCTTGCCCCTACTCGCTCTGTTCCTCTGCTCCAGCTGCGCGTGGCATGACGTGGACCCACGCTTGGGCCCGCCGCCCCAGGTGTCGATCACGCCTACCATCGGGCTTGCTGCGGCTGATGAAGAGACAGCTCTGACGGATCTGCAAGGCATTGCGCGCCGCGGCGGCGCCTGGGGGGCCACAAGGATCGTATTCCCCTACCGTGTCGGCGATCCGGTGGACGTGCTCGTGGTCGTCCGGCTGAGGCAAACCTCGGACACTCACCAAGTCGAGAATATCTTTCGTGGCATCGCCGTCGGGGGCACGCTCTTCCTACTCAGTCCGGTCATCGGTGGGCGCTTCACCGAAATTCACGATGTAGAGATGTGGGTCTCTCTTCAGGGAAGGGTGATTGGTACACATCGTTTTCGGATGGACACGGATATGACGGCAGGAATGATGGCGGACGCGCATGCAGCGGCGAAGGACCTGGACGATGAACAGATCAATCGTATCGCGAAGCGCATCCTGGAACTCGTGGCAGCGGACATCAGCGCCGCGCATTCGACGCAGGGTGCCGCCCACGCCCCGACTGCAGCGGACCCGGAAAGGCGTGCCGTCGAACAGCGCAAGCCGAAGCAACGGCGTCAACCTTACGTACCCCGTGCGTTCCGATGACGGACACAGTTCTCGGTCGCGCTTCACGTCGCCGTAACGCCCTCGCTCTACGGCACTGAGGTTCCGTTCGGCTTTCTGAGTGTGCCGGCGTGCTCGGAGGGTTCAAGGCCGCTTCGCGCCTTCGGCGCTCGCGCCGGCTGGCGCCGGTGCCTGCGGCAGCCTTGAGCCCGCCTCCGCGCGCAACGGCGGGGCCTGCGGCGAGCCGAACAGAACGGCTCAGATGAAAGGAAGTTCACATGGCTCTTCAAGTTGCAGAGGTCGCCTACGCCGTCATCGCGGAGGTCCGCCCGCTCCTGCCGCGCATCAAGCGCATCGACCGCTCGCTCGCCGATCAGCTGCTCCGCGCGGCGAACAGCATGGTGCTCAACGTCGGCGAAGCCGAGTACTCGGATGCGGGCACGCGCCGTTCGCGCTTCTTCTCCGCAGCAGGCAGCGCGAATGAAACACGCACCGCTCTGAAGCTCGCCTCCACGTGGGGCTACGTCACCGCTGAGCAGGTGAATGAGGCACTGAAGCAGCTCGATCGGGCGCTCGCCATGCTCTGGAAGTTGTCACATTAGCGAGCGGTCGAGGCCGGCGCTGCCGTTGAGATGCGGCAGCGCCGGTGACGCCGGTGGGGGTATGATGGTTGCGGCGCAGTTGAGCTTGTGGCTTGCCGCGGGATGGCTTGCGGGATAACGCTAGTCGGGCGGACGGCGAGCGCACTGCTTGTACGCTGAACCGGAGCAGATCGATGGGATACCGTGTTTCATGGATGGCACGCCGCGGCTCGTCGACGCAGGAGCTCCTGGAAGCTACCGGCACGACTGTTACTGGCCAGCGGGACGAGTTCCCCGACGTCGGCTTCTACCTTCTCGAGATCAACGGTGATGCCCAGGGCTCTTGGGCGATCCTGATCGCCGACGGCTCAGAGAACTTCGGTGCGCTCACGGGCGGTGACGCGCAAGCCCTCTCGAGTGACGGCGCCGAAACGCTGTACTTTTCATGTTCGGACACCACTATGACGACGGAGCTCTCGTGCTATCGCGCGGGACGACGGATCTGGGGCATCGACTACGATCCGGATGAAGGCTGCGTCGAGTTTGAGGGCGCCATGCCTCAGGTGGCCGAACAGATCCGGGCAGACCTCGAGGCGCGCCAGGATGCTGCGGACGAGGCGAATGATTCCGCTGACCACATCTACGAACTCACGGCGGAAGTTGGCCGAGCTCTCACCGGCTTTCGCCACGACCGGACGCTGGACTGCGCGGAGTCGACGCCGTTCCAAGTTCTCTCCCTGGACTAGGAGTCTCGGCAGCGCGGCCCATCTGTTCCGCCATGTGCGCCGCCCAACTGAGCAATGAACCTGTCGGCTTGCCTCGTGGCATCCGGCGAGGTCATGGCTGGCGCCCGCGGTGCAGACGATTTTACCGCGGCCGCCGGTCGTGCTTCGGAGCGAGCGTCCCGGTGGGTTTGCCGCCGCAGGTTATTGCCAGTACGTTGTCCGGACGTAGCCACATGCAGGCCTGGGTCGAGAACGGCGACGTATTCCTGGCTGACGATCATCGTGTTGTCTGGAATGGGCGGGTCGATGGAAAACCCGCCGTTGAATGTTGGCTGGTCCCGGGCACGACAGACGTGATCGTCCTCCTGGAACATGAGGCAGGTCCGAGGAATGCATTCGGCGACGTCGTGACGTGGCCGAACCTCGTGCGGGTTGCGCGCCCCGGATCAATTGTGTGGCGTGCGGAACCGCGCCAGGAACCGGGTCAGGATCGGTGGATAGCTGTTGATTTCGACGGTGAAGCGTTGGTGGCATCTACGTGGAGCTGCTGGCGTTGCACGCTTGATGTCGAGACGGGTCGCGTGCTGCGGTCAGAGTTCACCAAGTGATGTTTCAGACGAGGAAGTTCGTAGTCGAGGGAGGGCGTACGGGCCTCATCCGTTTCTCGGAGGGTGAGGCGAGCGGCCAACTCGAATGGGAAATGCTCGTGGGCGAGATCGCCATGGTGGTCTACCCGGGCTCGTGCTGGTGGCTTCAGCCCGAGGAACGCGCCATGACTCAGGACGAGATCCGGCGGCTGGTGGCTGAGTTCGCCGCCCAGTCAAAACTCAAGGTGGAGATTGCTTTCGCCACCGGATCCGAGATCGTTCATCCCGCTTGAGCGGAAGTTCTCTCGCCGTCTCACGGCAAGACCACCACTCCGGACCTTGCCGGCACCGGGTCGTCAGGCCTGCGCGGGTCGAGGCTTGGTCAGGCGGACTCTGCTGGGCGGGATGCTCCAGAACGGGTCGGTGTCGGGGGTGTGCAGGCCGACGAACGGCCTGTTGTGCGGGCCGAAGTAGTTCGGGATCGCCTCTCGGCGAATGAAGAGCAGCGTGGCAGCGGCGACGCCGAGGACGGTTGCTGTGAGACGTTGCACGGTTCGCTTCCTGGTCTGATCGGGTTCCGCTGCAAAGTCCGCGCCGACGCTCGCGGCATTCAGATGTGATAGTGCGGGCTCGGTCGCTTTCCTGGTTGCGACTTGCTCATCTTCTGGAGCACGTCGAGCAAGACCTTGGCCGCCGGCCCCGATGAAGCCGGGTTCTGGCCGGTGATCAGCAGGCCGTCGGTCACGACGTGGACCGCCCAGTCGTCGGCTTTCGAGAAGAGCCCGCCCTTGGCTTTCAGTTCGTCCTCGACGAGGAAGGGAACGACCTTGGTGAGGCCTACGGCCTCCTCCTCGGTGTTGGTGAAGCCGGTGACCTTCTTGCCTCGCACCAGCGGCTGTGAATCCGGTGTCTTGACGTGGCGTAGCGCGCCCGGGGCGTGGCAGACGAGCGCGATGGGCTTGCCGGCGCGGAAGAACGACTCGAGCAGCGCGATCGAGTGACGGTCCTCGGCCAGATCCCACATCGGGCCGTGACCGCCCGGATAGAAGACCGTGTCGAAGTCCTTCTGCGCGACGCTGTCGAGGCGCACTGTCGATGCGAGGTGCGCCTTGGCGGCGGCGTCGGCCTCGAAGCGGTGGGTGAGCTCGGTCTGGAAGCTCGGCTCGTTGCTCTTCGGATCCAGCGGCGGCTGTCCGCCCTTCGGTGATGCGAGAACGATGTCGGCGCCGGCCTTCTTGAACTCGTAGTACGGAGCGGCGAACTCCTCGAGCCAGAAGCCTGTCTTTCGCCCGGTATTGCCGAGCGTGTCGTGAGAGGTGAGGACCATCAGGATTTTCATCGCGGCCTCCTTCGGGCGTCGATCGTCACTCGAGGTGCGTAATGTCAGTAGCAACGCCGGTGCCACTGCGACCGCGGAACGAACGGATTGTCATCGGGTCCCGGTATTGCCCTTGTCGAGCACGGCGCGGACCGCCGTGAGCAGCTTGATCGCGACGTAGGGCTTGGGTAGGAAGGCGACGTTGGGCTCGAGCACGCCGTGGTGCACGATGGTGTTTTCGGTGTAGCCGGAGGTGTAGAGGACGGGGAGGCCGGGGCGTAGCTCGGTGAGCCGGCGCGCGAGCTCGACGCCGTTCATGTTGGGCATGACGACGTCGGTGAGGAGCAGATGGAGGGTACCGGCGTGCACCCTGACCACGTCCAGGGCCTCTCGACCCGAGCGGGCTTCGAGCACCTCGTAGCCATGCTCGCGCAGGATGCGCACGGCCACGCTCCGCAAGAGGGCGTCGTCCTCGACGACGAGCACCGTCTCGGTTCCACGCAGTAGTCGCTCGGGTTGGGCTTTCGTTCGATCGGCAGCTTGGTCTCCGCTGGCGCGCGGCAGGAGGATCTTGAAGGTCGTTCCCCGCCCAGGCTCGCTGTAGACGAGGATCTGGCCGCCCGCCTGGCGGATCGCGCCGTAGCATGTCGCGAGGCCGAGGCCGGTGCCGCGGCCCGGCATCTTCGTGGTGAAGAAGGGTTCGAAGATGTGCTCGAGCACGTCCGGAGCGATGCCGGTGCCGGTGTCCGACACCGCCAGCATGACGTAGTCGCCGACGGAGACGTTGGCGTGGAGTTTCACGTAGGCCTGATCGAGGCTGAGGTTTTTGGTCTCGATGGTGAGGCGGCCGCCGTCGGGCATGGCGTCGCGCGCGTTGACGGCCAGGTTCAGCAGCACCTGCTCGAGCTGACCGGGATCCGCGAGCACGGGGTAGAGGCCCTTTGCCAGCGCCGTCTCGAGCTCCACCTGCTCCCCGATCACTCGACGCAGGAGGTCGTGCATGCGCTTCGCGAGCTCGTTCAGATCGAGCAGCCGCGGGGCCACGACCTGGCGCCGCGCGAAGGAGAGCAGCTGGGACGTGAGCTCCGCCGCGCGTTCGGCGGCGTCCCTGATCTGCTGCAGATCGCCGTGCGAGCTCGCCGGCAGATCGCGCATCGCGAACTCCGTGCTCGACAGGATCACGCTGAGCAGGTTGTTGAAGTCGTGCGCCACGCCGCCGGCGAGACGGCCGATGCTCTCGATCTTGCGCGACTGAAGCAGCTGCTCCTCGAGGTTGCGCTGCGCCGTGATGTCCGTCGCCACGCCCGCCACGCGCACCGGGTTCCCCTCGGCGTCGATGACGTTGAAGGCACGATCCCTGATCCACGCGATCTGGCCGTCAGGGCGACGGATGCGGTAGACGATGTCGTAGCCAGTCTTCGAGGGCAGGTGAGCCAGCACCTGCGGCAGATCGTCCTCGTGGATGGCCTGGGTGAAGCTCCTGGAATCGTCGTACGCGCTCTGGCAGCTCCGTCCCCAGATCTTCTCGTAGGCCGGGCTGACGTAGTAGATCTCGCTGCCCTGGGTGTTCGTGAGCCAAAACACCTGGTCGATCGCCGAGGTCAATTGCCGGAAACGCTCCTCACTCTCGGCCAGGGCCTGTGACGCGGCGCGCTGCTCGGTGACGTCGCGCATCACCCCGACCATGCGCAACGGATTGCCCTGCTCGTCGCGCTCGATGTAGCCACGGTCCTGGGTCGTTCCCAGGCTGCCGTCGACGCGCAGAAAACGATACTCGTCCTCCCAGGTCAGCACGCCCGACGCGACCGCGTCGTTGAAGGTCGCGACGACCCGGTCGCGATCCTCCGGGTGGACGCGAGACACCCACGCTTCGTAAGAGGGCTTGGTCGTCTCGGGATGGTAGCCAAGGATCTCGTACTGGCGCTGGTTCCACCAGGCGCGCTCCGTCGTGACGTCCCATTCCCACACGGCGTCTCGCGTCGCGCGGAAGACGAGATCGTAGCGCGAGCGATCCTTCTCGAGCTCGTTCAGATGGTCGACCCAGATCCCGGCTACTGCGACGTCGCCACGTGCCACTGGCTGAGCATGAAGACGAAGCGTTCGACCCGAGCGGTGCTCGACGGAGCGAGCTTCACCGGACGATCTCGCCTCCCGAGCCAGGGCGTGGATGGCTTCGGCGATTTCCGGCTCGGGCGCGGGGCCTTGAAGCGTAGCGTCCGCGCTGACCACCCACACCTGCGTCGGCAGCGAGACGGACTGAGGCCAAGGGCCAAGTCGTTCGGACTCGGTGCTCGGCTCTCTCGACATGACGCTACGCTCCCCCGTGACCGTACTCGACTTCGAGCACGTGCCAAGTGCGTGATCTCCCCCGTCCTACGGAGCGCTCGCGGAGGGGCGGGGAAACGGGTGCGGAGCTTGCTCGCGAACACGCTGCCTGGACGCTTCCACACAACGGGCCTTGCCGGCCGGGTCGCTGCACAAAGCCAGGTTGACGACGACGGCGGCAGCGTTGCCCGCTTTGGCTGCAGCGACGCAGGCGTCGCACGCTGCGGCATTGGGGAGCAGCGACGCGACGGACTGGGTGGGGCTCGGCTCCGCCGGAGCGTGCTTGACGGGAGTTTCCACCACCGGGGCCGACTCGGCTGGAGGTGTGGGGCTCGACGTCACGGCGGCCGCCGCGGAGAGTGTGGTGACTGTGACGGGAATTTCGCGCTGGCGAACGCGCTCCGACCTGGGGGGTGGCGCCAGGAGAAGGAAGGTAGCGATCCCCACGAGCGCGGACGCGGGCACGAGCGCGAGGACGAGCGGCCAGCGGCGCGCACGGGGCTCGGGCAGCGCGATGGCTGGCTGGGCCGGTGCCGTCGGCGCGAAGGCCATGGCCACGGTTCGTGAACGCGGCGCCAGTGAGACGGGGGGAGCCGCAATCGCGAGCTGCTCGAAGAAGTCTTGCGCCGACACGGGTCGCTGATCGCGGTTCTTGGACAGCGCCTGCATCGTGACGGTGCGAAGGGTCAGCGGAATCGAGTCTTCGAGCGGCGCCGGTTCTTCGGTGAGGTGCTTCATGGCCCACTCGACGGGCGACTCAGCGGCGAACGGCAAGCGGCCGGTGAGCATCTCGTAGGTCATGACGCCCAGCGAGTAGACGTCGCTTCGAGCGTCGACCTCCTTGCCCGAGAACTGCTCGGGGCTCATGTACTGCGGCGTACCCAGCACCATCCCCGGCTGCGTCAGCTTTTCTTTGCTCGAGCCCGTCGCGTCCATCGTGCGGGCGATGCCGAAGTCCAGGAGCTTGACGAAGTCGGGCTCACCGCCGTGCTGGCTCAGGAGCACGTTTTCGGGCTTCAGATCGCGGTGAACGATGCCGCGCGCGTGCGCCTCGCCGAGCGCTCCGCAGAGCTGGCGCAAGATGTTCACGGCGCGCTCAGCCGGCAGAGCGCCTTCCTCGATGAGCCCGGACAGCGGCCTGCCGGCGACGAACTCCATCGCCATGTACAGCGTGCCGTCCGCGGTCGCGCCAAAGTCGTAGAGCCGGATGGTATTCGGATGCTCCAGCGAGACGACCGTGCTGCATTCGCGCTGAAAGCGCGCGACCAGCGACGGATCGCTCGAGAGGTCGCGGTGCAGCGTCTTGATCGCGACCTTGCGCACGCCGTCACCCATGCGCTGCTCAGCCAGATAGACGACGCCCATGCCGCCTTCGCCGAGCACGCTCGTCACGTGATAGCGACCGCCGACGAGCTCACCGATCATCGTTTCGCTTTCCTCACCCCGTTATAGTGGAAAGCGCCGAGCCCGGCCCGCTGCAGGCGTCAGAAATTGTCTAGATTTGTAAAATGCTCGGGTGCAGCGCCGTAACAGGAGCATCTGTTGTCACCGCTCTCGTCGCCGTGAGTGCGCGCCGCGGATCCCTTTCTCGCCGCCAAGAAGAGACAGGGCTAGCCTTGTCGGTGGCGCGGACCATCTTCGACGAGGATTTCCGCGGGTCCGTAGGAGGCAACCTCGTTTCTGCCCTGGGAAACCAGGGACAGGAAAAACCGATAGGCTCACGTTGGGCTGCATCCGCTGGTTGGGCCGTTACTTCGGCCCAAGATTCGTGCCTCCGAACCTGACAGGTCGTCCCTTGTCTCCTTTCCGCCAGAACCAGAGCACGCCCGACGGCTTTCGTGCGGCCCTCCGTGGCGGCGGACGATGAATCACACCGCAAACCCGCACGCCTAGCCGCTTGTTGCCGCCACCACCCACGACTCGTGCTCGCTCGAGTCCTTGGCGCGCTCGATGAGCTCCTTGCCGAAATCTTCCTCGGCCGCGAGCGTGTTGTGAGCGCGACAACGCAGGGTGATGTTCTCTGCGGTGAGCTCGCCACCCAGGGCGAAGGCTCGCAGGTGGTGGAGCTCGAGTCCATGCGTCTCACGGCAACGCTGGCCAGTTTCGTTGCAGCGTCCCTGGTCGCGCGAGAAGACCGCTCGGCGCACGGCGGCGGGCACGTGTCTCCCGCGCTGGCGCGGGTGCGAAGTTCACCGCTGTCTCGGTAAGGTGCGGCCCGAGCATCAACAAGGTTCAGACCGGGCGAGGGTGGGGAAGCAGCGCCGTAACGGGCGCGTCCTGCACTCGCTTCACGGCGCCGGGTCACGCACGCGCCCCCATGGGCGTCACCGCAGCCGCGCGCGGGCCACTCCATAACGGCCCCAGCTGGCGCTCTAGCGTCCGGCAGCGTTCCGGATAGCGACGAAGCCCGCGCCCACAAACCGCGAGGGGCTAGCAGCTTCGCTCGCCGCTAGCCCCTCAGTGCGTCCTTGCGGAGAACTACGGCTGATTGCAGGCGT
>DATLIL010000461.1:0-7231 GCA_035539475.1 Polyangiaceae bacterium | reverse complement strand
CGCAGCACCACCACCAGCGACGTCATCCGGGGCGTCAACCTCGTCGGCAAGGTCGCCATCGTCACCGGCGGCTACGCGGGACTCGGTCTCGAAACCGTGCGCACCTTGGCGCTGGCCGGTGCGCGCGTCATCGTGCCCGCGCGTGACGTGGAGCGCGCCCGTCGTTCCATCGCCGAGGTCGGCGCGATGGCCGAGGTGCAGCCGATGGACCTCACCGCGCCCGCGTCCATCGACACCTTCGCCAGGCGCTTCGTGCAGTCGGGCTTGCCGGTGCACATCCTCATCAACTCGGCGGGCATCATGGCGGTGCCGACGCTCGAACGCGACGCGCGCGGCAACGAGCTCCAGTTCTCGACGAACCACCTCGGGCACTTCCAGCTCACCGCGCGCCTCTGGCCCGCGCTCGCGCGCGCGAACGGGGCGCGCGTGGTGTCAGTGTCGTCGCTCGGCCATCGCTTCTCACGCATCGTCTTCGACGATATCAACTACGAGCGGCGTGCCTACGACCCGTGGACGGCCTATGGGCAGTCGAAGACCGGCAACGTGCTCTTCGCCGTCGAACTCGACAAGCGCGGGCAACAGCACGGTGTGCGCGCGTTCGCGTTGCATCCGGGCGGCATCGTCACCGGGCTCGCGAAGCACCTCCCGCCCGGCGAGCTCGAACGCACGGGCCACTTGGACGCCAACGGCGAGCCAGTCATCGACCCTTCCCGCGACATGAAGTCGTTGCCGCAGGGCGCGGCGACGCAGGTGTGGTGCGCGGTGAGCCCGCAGCTCGATGGCAAGGGCGGCGTCTTCTGCGCGGACTCGGACATCTCGCCGCTCCTGCCGATGGGCGGCCACATGGAGCTCGCTCATCATGAGAGCGCTGTCTCCGGCGTGGATGCGCACGCCATCGACAAGGCCGACGCTGAGCGCCTTTGGAGCGTGAGCGAGGCGATGACCGGCGCGCGGTTCGAGATCTGACCCTCTCAACGTCGCGTCGCGCGCATGACCTCACGTCGACGGAAGCAGCCCTCGGAGTGGTCGTTCACGATGCCCACGGCCTGCATCCAAGCGTAGACGATGGTGGGCCCGACGAACTTGACGCCGCGCTGCTTGAGTTCCTTCGAGATGCGCACAGAGAGGTCGGTCTGCGTCGGGAAGACGTGGCCGTCGCCCTTCACTACCTTGCCCACCGTGAAGGACCAGCAGAGCTCGCCGAAGTCTTCGCCGCGCTCACGCATCTCGCAGTAGATGCGCGCGCCGGTGATCGTCGCCTCGATCTTCGCGCGCGCCCGCACGATGCCGGCGTCGCCCATCAGGCGCTCGATGTCTTTCTCCCCGAAGCGCGCCACCTTGGCGGGGTCGAAGCTCGCGAAGGCCCGCCTGAAAGCATCGCGTTTGCGCAAGATGATGAGCCACGACAGGCCCGCCTGAAAGCCATCGAGCATCAGCTTCTCCCAGAGGGCGCGTGGATCGCGCTCGGGCACGCCCCACTCGGTGTCGTGGTAGTCGCGCAGCAGCGGATCGCCCTCGGCCCAGACGCAGCGGCGGCGCGCGGTCATCGGCTCGCCTTCGTCGTGCGCTTCGGTCGCTTCGACGGCGGCCGCTTCTCGGCCCACGTCAGCAGCTCGTCGAGGGCCGGGCACAGCGACTGGCCCCACTCGGTCATGTGGTACTCGACCTTCGGTGGCACCTGAGCGTGGACGATGCGCGCGACGATTCCGTCTTGCTCGAGCTGCCGGAGCTGCTGGATGAGCATCTTCTGCGAGATGGCCGGGATGGCGCGCTCGAGGTCCGAGAAGCGCAGTTTCTTCCCGCCGAAGAGGTGGAAGAGGATGACCAGCTTCCAGCGACCCTCCAGCATGTGGATGGCGTCCTCGATGCCGCTCGCGGCCGTGGCTGGCGTGTGATGCTCGTGCTTACCCAAAAGTATGTACCCTACTTTTTCGTGCGTTCTTGCGGAGTAGATACCTTGCCCTTACTCAGACGGCATGTCTACGCACTCCGCCCCCGACCTCGACTTGCCGTCGCCCATCGCCAGCTACTTCGCACGCGAGACGACGAGCCCTCAGGCCCTCTCGTTGTGCTTCACCGAGGATGCGACCGTCGTCGACGAGCGGCGAGCGCACCACGGCCGCGCCGCCATCGCGGCTTGGATTGCCGACGCCACGGGCAAGTACACCTTCACGACCGAGCTCCTCGACGCCGACCGCACCAGCGAATCCATCACCGTCCGTGCCAAGCTCGCGGGCAACTTCCCGGGGAGCCCCGTCGAGCTCCGCTACCACTTCACGCTCGAAGGAGACCGGATCCGTCGCTTGGAGATCGCGCCATGAGCTTCGACCTTCAGCTCGCTGGCAAGCGCGCCCTCGTGACGGGCGGGACCAAGGGCGTGGGCGCGGCGGTCGTGGCCGCGCTTCGTGAGGCTGGCGCGCGTGTCATCGCCACCGCGCGCACCGTGCCAAGGGACACCGATGGCGTCCACTACGTCGCCGCCGACGTCACCACCGCCGAGGGCTGCACGAAGGTCGTCGACGAGACGCTCGCGCACTTCGGCGGCATCGACGTGATCGTCAACGTGCTGGGCGGCTCCAACGCGCCGGGCGGCGGCTTCGCCGTGTTGGGCGACGACGAGTGGCGAGCGGAGCTCGACCTCAACCTGATGCCCGCCGTGCGCCTCGACCGCGCGCTCTTGCCGTCGATGCTGGCGCAGGGCTCGGGCGTCATCGTCCACGTCACGTCGATTCAGCACGAGCTGCCGTTGCCCGAGTCCACGACGGCCTACGCGGCGGCGAAGGCGGCGCTCTCGACGTACAGCAAGGCGCTCTCGAAGGAGGTCACGCCGAAGGGCGTACGCGTGGTGCGTGTCTCGCCTGGCTGGGTCGAGACCGAGGCCGCCGTGCAGCTCGCCGAACGGCTCGGCAAGCAGGCCGGCACCGACGCCCAAGGGGGCAAGGCCATCATCATGAAGTCGCTGGGCGGTATCCCCTTGGGGCGTCCGGCCCAGCCACGCGAGGTGGCTGACCTCATCGCCTTCGTGGCCTCCCCGCGCGCGGGCTCCGTCACGGGCACCGAGTTCGTCATCGACGGCGGAACGGTGCCGACCGCGTGAACGTGCGCACTCAACGCGGCGGCTTCGCCTTGTTGGGCGCTCTTCTCACCCCATCAGCTTCGTGAGGAGCGCCATCCCGCGCGCGGTCTCTGCGGGCGTCGCGTCGGCGAGCTCGAGGTACACGCGCCCGCTCTCGTTGAAGTCCTCGGTGTTCACGCACCAGCGCTCGCTCGCGGGCGTGGCCAGCTCGAGCTCGGCGGCGAGCTTGCGCAGCGCGGCCTTCACGACGCGGTAGCTGGTGCCCTTGGGGAAGCGGAGCGCGATCTGCGGCTCGGGCGTTCCGTAGCGGCTCTCGCCCTGGCTCACCGTCTTCGTCGCCAGCGTGTTCTTCGTCGTCGTGCTCATCGTCGTCCTCCGTGGCGCGTCGTGCGAAGTGCCCGTCGCGTGGGGACATACAGGCTTTGGTTCCGACCCATAGCAAGGCGGCGGATGTCGATTTCCGATGTTATTTCGAGGACTTAGAGGCGGTTGCCCACGCCCTGCTGCGGCGTCCACGTTGCGCCTGTGCGCGCGGAGCCCTTCACGGGGGGCGGCTACGCGTCGCGACCACGTGGCCAACGTCGGCGCCCGTGGGGGGCTGCGCGGGCGTTGTCCCTGTGGTGCTAGTATGCTAGCATACCTAGCAGCGAGGTTTCTAATGGCCGAGGAGGTCAAGCAGTTCAACGTGTACTTGCCCGGCGACCTCATCCGCGAGGTGAAGCATCACGCCGTGGAAACCGAGCAGTCGCTGTCGGCGATCGTGGCCGCCGCATTGCGCGCGTACCTCGACAAGCAGCCACAGAAGCGGAGCAAGAAATGACGGCAACGAATGGAATCCAAGGGCTGCTGATCGAGACCCACAACTGGGGCAAGACGGTCGCGTTCTGGCAGGCGCTCGGGTACGAGCTGGAGTTCGAGACTGACCACAACTCCGGCCAGCTTCGCCATTCGAGCGGCGGACCGTACCTCTTCATCGCCGAGCGCCCGGAGGGCACGCCGCTCACGCTTCAGCCCGTGCTCGCGACCGCCAACGCAGCGACCTTCACGCCTCCGAACTCGGGGACCGTCGTGCGTCCCTTCGAAGCGCAGCATTGGGGAGTCCTCGAGCTTGTGCTCGCCGATCCCGATGGCCGCCACCTGAGCGTGCAAGCACCGCTTCCCGGAGACCGAACGAAGGAGACTCCTCATGGCTGACGCGAAGATCGCAGGACCGGACAACACCGCCGTCCGCGTGGCCTTGTGGCGCGCGTTGCATGTGCTGGTCGACGCACCTCCTCACGTTCTCGACGATCAGGTTGGCCTGGCGCTCGTCGCGCCCGACGATGGCTGGCGAAAACGACCCGACATGGGCACGTTCACTCGCCTGTTCCGCGCGTCGATCGTGGCTCGCGCACGCTTCGTCGAGGACCTTCTCGAGGAGCAGGTCGCGCGCGGCGCCACGCAGTACGTCATCCTCGGAGCGGGGCTCGACACCTTCGCGCAACGCCGACCGGAGTTTGGGGCGCGCCTGCGCGTGTTCGAGATCGACGAGCCGAAGACGCAGACGTGGAAACAGCAGCGCATCGCCCAGCTCGGGCTCGCGGTTCCGCCGTCCTTGCGGTTCGTGCCGGTCGACTTCGAGCGCGGAGAGGCGTGGCTCGAGCGCCTTGCAGCCGCGGGCTTCGACGCGAAGCAACCCACTGTCGCCGCGTCCCTGGGCGTAAGCATGTACCTCTCGCAGGAGGCGATCGCTTCCACGCTTCGAGACATCGCGACGTTCGCGGCGGGCTCCACGCTCGTGATGTCCTTCATGCTGCCGATCGAGCTCGCCGAGCCTGAGATGCGCGCTGGCATTGAGGCGGCGGCGCGCGGTGCGCGTGCGAACGGCACGCCATGGATCAGTTTCTTCACGCCTGAGCAGATGCTCGCCCTCGCGCGCGAGGCTGGCTTCTCCAAGGTCGAACACGTGTCGGCCGATGCGCTGACCGCGCGCTACTTCGCGGGGCGCGATGATGGGCTTCGGCTTCCGAGCAACTCCGAGGAGCTGCTGGTCGCGACGACGTAGGCTACCCCTCGCTCGCGAGGCCGTACTGAGCATCTCGGCCACGAGCGACGCGGCCAACTCCTCGTCAGGGGTGCAGACCGGGTACCTCGGTAATGAAACAGACCGGGACCCTCGGTAACGGAATGGACCGAGACCCTCGGTAACGGTCTGGGGCAACGCGTAGATGCGGTGTGCCTTGGAAAGAGACCGACCGAGTGAAGGAGAGGCTGAAGTTCATCCAAGCGGTGGCAGCCGAGCCAGAAGTGACCTTCGTGGAGTTGTGCAGTCGCCACGGAGTCAGTCCGAAGACCGGGTACAAGTGGCTCAAGCGGTACGAAGACGGCGGGCCGGCCGCGCTGACTGATGAGAGACCGCTGGCCAGGAAGCACCCGAGCGCGACGGACGCAGAGACGGTGACGGCCATCACGAAGCTGCGGAAGCAGCACCCGCGATGGGGACCGAGGAAGCTGCTGCAGCGACTGAAACGGTTGGAGCCAGACCGGAGCTGGCCTGCCGCGAGTACTGTCGGCGAAATTCTCAAGAGGCAGGGGCTCATCGTCGCGCGCAGACGCCGACAGTTGATGCGCCCGCCGATTCCACCGAGCCCCACGCCGCAGTCGCCGAATGACGTGTGGGCGATGGACTTCAAGGGGCACTTCGCACTCGGGAAGAGCGGGCCCCGTTGTCATCCCTTCACGCTCACCGACGAAGCGAGTCGCTTCCTGCTGGCGTGCCACGGCGCCGAGAAAGAGACAGACGCTGTGGTGCGACCTCAGCTGGAGCAATGCTTCGAGATGTACGGGCTGCCCTGGTACCTGCGCAGCGACAACGGCACGCCCTTCGCGAGCCACACCGTCGGAGGGATGAGTCGGCTCGTCATCTGGCTGGTGCAGATGGGCGTCACGCCGGTGCGTATTCAGCCGGGGAAGCCGCAGCAGAATGGGAAGCACGAGCGCTTCCACCTGACGCTGAAGCTCGAGACGCCGATTCTCGATTCCTTCGCGGAGCAGCAGGAGGTCTTCGACGGCTTTCGCTACGTCTACAACGAGGAGCGTCCACACGACGCGCTGTCGGGTGAGACGCCTGCAATGCGCTACCGCAGCTCAGCCAGGCGTCCCGGCGTACCGAAGGAGCCGACCTACGACGCCTCGCTCGCAACCCGTTCCGCGAACAAACACGGACTCGTCGGGTGGCGTGGCATCGACGTGCACGTCGGCAAGCTGCTGGGACATCGGCCCATCGGCATCGCAATGCTGGACGATGGTGTCGCGGAGCTTCGCTACGGACAAGTGGTGCTTGGCTACTTCGACGACGCAGCGCCATCGACCCAACTGTTGACGCGACCTCCTGCGAGAACGCTGGAGTCGTGGGACTGGACCGTCTGACCTTCATTCCGGTTTGCGATGAAGGCTTGCCGGTCAGTGTTTCCCTCATCCCAGTTTGTGTTTCCGTGCTGTCGGTCTGCGCTTCTCGCGTGCCGGACTGTTACCCAAGGTCCCGGTCTGTTTCGTTACCGAGGATCCCGGTTGCGCAAGGCCACGGGCGGGGCCTCGGCATTCCCGATGGCCGGCAACATCTCCCGCAGTACAGTCAGGGCAGCCTTGTCCTTTGCGCCAAGAGCCCACACGCAGCCCGGCGCGAAGGAGTGCTTTCCATTCGTCGACCGTCTCCACCCTCCCAAACTACGACGCGGTGCCCGGGCTCGTGAAGAGCGCGGCCGCCTCGGGCGCGCCGAGATGCGCGAGGTAGTGACCGATGGCCCCCCGGAAGAACTCCATGCGGTTCTTGATGCCCTTCGCGCGCCAGGCCTCGTCCATCTTGTCGGCGACGTCCGCCTCGAGCCGGAGCGGGAGGATCTTCACATCGAGCGGCTCGCCGTCGCGCTCGCGCGTCTTGCGCGGGCCGACGTTGATGCGGCCCTTCTCGGCCTCGCGGATCTTCCAGATGAGGTAGCGGCGGTCGTCGCTGCCCGTCGAGCGGCCGACGACCTCGAGGTACTTCGCCTGCAGTTCCTCGATCGTCATCGACGCGAACCGCCCGCGCGGCGGCTTCGGCGCGTCGCTCGTCGTGGGCTCCGTCGTTGCAACCGTGGGCTCGGACGGACGCGCGGTGCGCTTCGCCGGGGGCTGGGT
>DATLIL010000460.1:0-6884 GCA_035539475.1 Polyangiaceae bacterium | reverse complement strand
CGTGTCGCGTTCTTCGGCGGTCTCGACCCCTTCGGCCACCGTCAGCATTTTCAAGCTGGTGCTCGCCTCGACGACGGCCCGGATCAGGCGCTGGCGGACCGGATCGCGGTGCACGTTGCGGACCAGGGACATGTCGATTTTCACGATCTCGGGCACGAGCTGCGCGAAGGCGGTCAGACCGGCGTAGCCCGCGCCCAGGTCGTCCATCGCAACGCGGAAGCCGAGCTTGCGCAGGCGGGCCACCCGCTCGGGCACGGCTGGGACAGCGTCGAAGTTCGACCTCTCGGTCACCTCCAGGACCACCCTGGCCGCCGCGACGGTGAGCGGCTCGGCCTCGGAGTACATGCTTTCGTCGGCCAGCTCGAGCGCGTGCACGTTGACGAAGATGGCCGCGTCCGGCGGTGCCTGACCGAGCTGCCTGGCGACGCACGCACGCGCGGCGCGCCCGAGCTCATGGACCCGGTTCAAGCGCTCCGCGGCGTCGAACAACGCCGACGGGTGCGGCAACGCCGGCTCGTTCGAGCGCAGCAGCGCCTCGTAGCCGAAGATGCTGCGATCGGAACAGCGCACGATCGGCTGAAAGGCGATCCAGAGCCGGGACAGCGCGCGCTCGAAGGCGAGCTCGAGGCTGGCGCGGTCGCCCAGCTGTTTGTCGTTCACGCCGGCGAGCGACAGCATCTCGCGCTTGAGCCGCGCCAGACGGTGCAACGCAGCCGCCTCGTCCACGACCTGTCTGAGCTCGGCCGGCTCGACCGGCTTGGTCAGGTAACGAAAGGCGCCGTAACGCACGGCGTGCGCCGCCGTCTCGACGCTCGGCGTACCGGTAATCAGCACCACCGGCACGTCGAGATCGAACTCGCGCACGGCCCTGAGCAGGGCGATGCCGTCCATCCCCGGCATGTTGATGTCGCTGAGGATCACGTCGAAGGAGCGCTGTTGCAGTAGCTCCTTGGCTGCCTGGCCGTCATCGGCTGTCTCGACGCTGTGGCCAGCCGCGCGCAACAAGGTGGAGTAGGCCCTGAGCAAGGCGATCTCGTCATCGACGACCAAGACGTCGCAGCTGGATTTCCCGCCTGGATCCCCTTGCTGACTCATCCGTCTTTCCTTCCTGGACCGATGCTAGGCCCAAGCGCGCGGGTTCACAAGGAGGCCGACTCCGGCGGCAAGCCGACCGGCAACGAAATGCCCACCCGCGCCAGCACCGCGCCCAATTCTGCCGAAGTGAACGGCTTCTGCAGGACATCGACAGCGCCCAGGTAGCGGGCACGTTGCGCGTCGCTCGAATCGGAGATGGCGATCACCGGCAGGTGTCCCGTGCGAATGTCGTTCTGCAGAAATTCGATCAAGCCGCGGCCGTCGACCCCCTCGGCGTTCACGTCCACGGCGATCGCGATCGGACGCTGCTCGGAGACCCGCTCGAGCGCCTCCGTGGCGCTGAGCGCGACGCGAGAATCGAGCCCCAGAGAGCGCAGTTGCTGCTGCAAGATCTCCGCGGCAATGCTGTCGTCCTGCACGATCAGCACGTGCGGCCCACCCCACGTGAGGGGTGGTTCATGTTCGGGCACGCGCTCCAGCACCGGCAGGCGCACCCAGAAGCGGCTGCCGTGGCCGAACTCACTCTCCACCCCGATGCTGCCGCCGTGCAGCTCGACCAGCCGCTTGCTCAGCGCGAGCCCGAGGCCGGTACCTCCGGACTGGCTGCCGGGCGCCAGCTGCTCGAACTCACGAAAGAGCTTGGGCAGATCCTGGTAACTGACACCGCTGCCTCGATCCTCGACCGAGATCTCCAGCACTCCCCCCGCCGCGCGAGCGCGCACGTTCACCACGGCGCCCCGCGGGGAAAACTTCACGGCGTTCGAGAGCAGGTTGTAGAGGACCTGTTTGATGCGCACCGGGTCGACGTAAAGGTCCGGCAGGTCGCCCGGCAGATCGCTGACCACGTTGACGCCGTGCTTGACGCGGATCGACTCCACGACGGACAGAGCGCTCTCGACGATGGTGTGGATGGGCGTGAACTCACGCACGATCTCGAAGCGCCCGGCCTCGACCTTGGACAGATCGAGAATGTCGTTGACGATGGCGAGCAGGTGCCTGCCGCTGGCCAGCACGTTGACGACGTAGTCGTGCTGCTTCTTGTTGAGAGCACCGAACACCTCTTGCTCGAGCAGCTCGGAGAAGCCGATCACGGCGTTCAGCGGTGTCCTGAGCTCGTGCGACATGCCAGCCAGAAAGCGCGACTTGTAGTGATTGGAGCGCTCCGCCGCCCGCCGAGCGTCGTCGAGCTCCGCGGCCAGCACACACAGCCGATCGGCGTCGCGCGCCAGCACCGCCTCGACTGCCTTACGTTCGGTCACGTCGCCGAAGCTGGCGACGGCCCCGCTCAGGGCACCACCGGCCGCGCGCAGCGGCGCCGCGCGGATCTCGAGCGCTATCCTGCGCGCCCCTTCCAGCAGGAGGTATTCCTCGCGCGCGGTGGCCTCACCGCTCAAGGCGCGGGCGATCGGCTGCTCGTCGTCGGCGAGCTCAGCGCCGGTCGGCGAGCGCAGGCGGGGCGCGATGTTCACCGCCCAGCTGCCGAGCGGGCCTGGCGCCGTGATGCCCAGGATGCGACGAGCTTCGGGGTTGATCGTGACGATGTTGCCGCGAGCGTCGACGGCGACGACAGCTTCCCCGATGCTGTCGATCACCTGCTTGAGCCAGTCAGCGTCTTCCGTCACGTCTCGCATGCGGCCGTGAGCCGTACGGGATGGGAGCCCCCGCGAAGGTCAGTAGCCGAAGTCAGGCGTAGCAGGCCCTTTCGGCGCGGCACCTGGTTTGGGGGTAGCGGCTGGTTTGGCCGCAGGTCTGGCAGCTGGCCTCGCGGCGGCGGGGGCCGCGGCGGGCTTTGGCGCTGGCGCAGCGCTCGCTGCGGCACTTTCCGCGGGAGCCGCGACCGGCTGCGCGGTGTCCGGCGGCGGCGGGGCAACCTCGGGGGCCTGGGGCTCGGGCGCTGCAGGAGGCACCGTCGACGAGCTCTCGCTCGGCGGGTTGCCGACCGGTACCGCTGCAGCCGAGCCCGTGGCCTCCGGGCTCTCCGTCTTTTTGCTGGCGACGAACGCCGCGGCGGCCCCGCCCAGGAGCAACACCGCGCCGACCACTGCCGCAATCAGGGCGCCGCGCTTCTTCGGTGCGGCATCGACCTGCGACGTGGCCCAGCTGCCGGAAGTGCCGCTCGGCCCCGACGCGACCCCGAGGTTCGGCGCCGAAGCCAGCGAGGCGCGGACGTCCGCGGGCAGGTGGACACCCGGATCGGCCGGAGCGGGAACGCTGACCGCGGCGCCGGTGTGGCTCCAGGCGTCGAGCGCAGCCATGAACTCCTCGGTCGATTGAAAGCGCTGACCCAGGTCACGCGCCATGGCCTTACCGACCAGGCTGGCGAAGGCCGGATCCAGATCGGGCACGAGCAGGTGCATGGGCGCCACCTCGGACAGCACGATCTTGAACATCAGCTGGTTGAAGGTCGCGCCGTCGAACGGCACCTGCCCGGTCAGGGCCTCGTACATGATCACGCCGAGTGAGTAGATGTCGCTGCGCTGATCGGCCTCGTGCGTGCCGCTGGCCTGCTCGGGTGACATGTAATAGGGCGTGCCCATCACCGAGCCCGTGCGCGTCATCTTCATGCCGTCGCCCGCGAGCGGCTGAAACTTCGAGATGCCGAAGTCGATCAGCTTGACGAAGTCCGCCTTGCCCGCCTTTTCGCGCAGGATGAAGATGTTGTCGGGCTTGAGGTCGCGGTGCACGATGCCCGCGCGGTGCGCCGCGCCGAGCCCGACCAGAACCTGGCGCATGAGCGGCGCCAATTGCGGGGGTGAGAGGCGACCCGACTTCTTGATCCGGCTCGACAGCGCCTCGCCGTCGAGAAACTCCATCACGATGAAGCGATCGCCGTCGTCCAGGGCGCCGAGGTCGAGCACCTCCAGGATGTGGTCGTTGCCGATGCGACCCGCCGCCTGGGCCTCGCGCTCGAAGCGCTGCATGACTTCGGCATTACCGGTAAAGGCGGCGTGGAGTACCTTGATCGCCACCCGGCGATTGATGCGGACGTTTTCGCCCTCGTAGACGGCGCCCATGCCGCCCTCGCCGATCAGGCGGTTGATTCGATACTTGTTTTCGACGAATTGCCCGATCTCGAGACTCATGAACTCACACCGACGTCCAGCAAGGCCCCTTGGTCCGCCGGCAAGCATACAGTGTGAGAACAGTGCTCGCCGCATCCGCGCGCAAGTAACTGATTCCCATGTCCTTTTGAGCAAGGATGACCGGCGCGCTTTTGCGCACGGGCTCGTCGCGCCGGGGGTCCCTGTGTACGATGCCGGCCATGAAGACGCCTGGCGGAGCACTGATCCGCTCGCTCCCCCTCCTCCTGCTCACCGGGTCCCTCTCGCTGGCACCGGGTAAGGCCCTGGCGCAGTCCGACGAACAGCGCTCGGCCGCCCGCGCCCTGGCGACCGACGGCGCCACGGCCTTCAACGAGAATCGCTTCGCCGACGCGGTCGATCTGTTCAATCGCGCCGAGGCGCTGGTGCACGCCACGCCCCACCTGCTCTACCTGGCACGCTCTTACGACAAGCTCGGGCAGCTGGTGCGGGCGCGCGAGGCCTACATGAAGATCGTGAAGGAGCCGCTGGCGCCGAACGCGGCTCCGATCTTCCAGGACACCAAGACCAAGGCCGAGCAGGAGCTCCGCGCGATCGAGCCGCGCCTGGCCAGCCTCGCGATCAAGGTCGAGGGCGGCGAACAGGCCAAGGACGTGGCCGTACTGCTCGACAGCACGCCCATCGCCGCAGTGCTCATCGGTGTGTCACGCCCGATCGATCCGGGCGAGCACAAGATCGAGGCCGGAGCCCAGGGCTTTCGCGCCGAGCCGCAGACGATCAAGCTCGCCGAGGGCGAGAAGAAGAGCATCACGCTCAAGCTGATCGCCGACCCCAGCGCCAGGCCGCTGGTGCCCAGCGCTGAGCCCGCTGCCGCCCCCGTAGAGACCAAGCCGGCCGCGACCACGACCTCGCCGACCGTCGATCAAGGGCCCAGCGCAGGGCCCAGTGACAACAGCGGCCTGCGCGTCGCTTCCTACGTCGCCTTTGGCGTCGGCATCGTCGGCCTGGGCGCCGGCACGTTCTTCACGCTGCAGTCGAGCAGCAAGCGCAGCGACGCCGACGCCAAGTTCGACGAGTGCGGCGGCACCAGCGGCTGCACCAACAACAATCCGCTGTCGGCCGAGGTCGCTGAGCTCGACGACGACGCTCGCAGCGCGCTGACGCTCGGCATCGTCGGCTTCGCCGTGGGCGGCGTGGGCCTCGCCGCGGGCACCGCGCTGTTCATCGCCAGCTCCGGCGACGACAGCAAGGAGAGCGCGAGCATCACGCCCTGGGTAGGGCTCGGTTCGGCCGGCGTTCGCGGCAAGTTTTGAACGAGACTCACATGCGACAAGCGAAACGGCAGATCAAGAATCCACTGACGATGTTCACGGCGCTCGCGGCACCGCTGCTGCTGGCGGCGAGCTGCGCGGTCGGGCCCGATCCGGACGAAGATTCCGGGACCGTTGGCAGCATCGGTCAGGGCGCGTGCGAGTTCGCCGCCTGCGCCAAGGGTACGGGCTGCCCGCCGGATGATGAGTGCGCGGACTGGGCCTGCGACATGAACGCGGTCTGTTGCGTCTACACCAAGCTCCTGGGGATCGGCGATCCGTGCAAGGACCTGGAGGGCAAGGCGGGTACTTGCGTAACGACGCCCGCGGGATACCCGGCCTGCTGCGCCGGTTGCATCGACCGCAGCGGCAACTGTCAGCCCGGCACCGACGTAGCAGCCTGCGGTCCACCAGGTAGTGAATGTGTCTCGTGCGACAGCGTGGAGTGCCATACGACGAGCTGCAACGGGGAGAAGTGCCTGTACGAGCCCCAGAACGGCACGATGTGCTCCGGGGGTACGTGCGACGATGGCTCGTGCTGTCAAACCTGCTTCGAGGGTGGGACCTGCTACGACCTGAACGACGACCAGCATTGCGGACCTTCTTGCGACGCCTGCGGGCCGTGCGAACGCTGCGTCGCCGGGGCTTGCCAGCCGAAGGCCGACGGCGATTCGTGTGACGACGGCGACGCCTGCACCGAGCCCGACGCCTGCAGCGGCGGGACCTGCCAGGGCACCACGGTCACCTGCAACGACAACAACGAGTGCACGACGGACTCGTGCGATCCGGCCAGCGGCTGTGACTACGCACCGAAGGCCGGTAGCTGCAACGACGGCAGCGCCTGCACCACCGACGACAGCTGCGTGGCGGGCGAGTGCGTGGGCGTCGCCGTGGTCTGCGACGACGGTAACTTCTGTACCGCCGACGGCTGCGACGACGAGATGGGTTGCGTCTATACCAGCAAGGCCCAGGACACGCCCTGCGACGACGGCAACGCCTGCTCGCCCACCAGCGCCTGCCGCGACATGGATTCGATGGGAAACAGCCTCGAGCCACGGCAATGCGTCGCCACCTCCGGACTCGACTGCAACGACAACGATCCGTGCACCAGCGACGCCTGCGAGGAGAACGGCCCGGGCGCGGACGACGACACCTGTCAGAATCCGCGCCAGGCGATCAACGAGGGCGGAGGCTGCTCGAGCACGCTGTGCATGACGGGCCAGACCTGCGCAGCGGGTGCGTGTCAGGGCGGCATGGCGCTCGACTGTGACGACGCGAACACCTGCACCGCCGACGGCTGTGAGCCGGCCGAAGGCTGCACCCACGCCCCCGCCGACGAAACCTGCAACGACGGCAATCCGTGCACGCTGGACGATGCCTGCGACAACGGCGCGTGCGCAGGTGTCGAGGTCGAGTGCGCCCCGCTCGACTCTTGCCA